>WJKO01000239.1 GCA_014729055.1 Promethearchaeota archaeon
AGCTAGGTCAATTCCACGTGAATGGTATTTTAGAATTGCTTTCCTTGAATCAAAGTCCGGTAAAGGTACATAAATTTTACGCTCTAATCGCCTTAAAAAAGCACTATCAATATCCCAAGGCCTATTGGTCGCGGCCATAACCGTTACTAATGCATCTCCATTATCTCTTACACCTTGAATCTCTTGTAATAATTGAGTTTTTAACCTTCTTATCCCTGCGCTCTCATTTCCAGAACCTCTTTTAGTTGCAACAGAATCTATCTCGTCTAAAAATATAATAGTGGGTGCTTTTCGTCTAGCTACTTTGAATAATCCTTTTGCTAACTTTTCTGACTCACCCATCCACTTAGAAGTCATACTTGCCGAATCTGCAACCATAAAGGTACAATCAATCTCGTTTGCTGCTGCTTTTGCAAGCATAGTCTTCCCAGTTCCTGGAGGTCCAAATAATAATATACCCTTCCAAGGTTTTCTTGCACCTTTAAACAAATGTTTATGAGTAATGGGTAAAACCACTGCTTCCCTTAAAGCCTGCTTCGGCTCAGGCAGACCAGCAATATCTTCCCAAGTTATATCAGGTTTTTCTAACAAAACTGTACCCATAACTGCCCTTTCCAGCTCTTGTTCCTCTTCACTTAATTCTTCTTCATCATAATCTTCGCTCCCATCAGAGGAACCCGGCTGTGAATCACTACCTGACTTCTTTTTGGATGATCCATGACCAACTTTTACTCGTTTACGGAACTTTTTATTTAATGAGTCTGCACGATTAATGTATTCTTTAATTTTCTCTTGACAAAGTTGGTTAAGGTTCTGATTCTTATTGAATTTTGTAAATTCCAATAAAACTTCAGCTGCTCTTGTGTATTTCTTAGCCGCTTCTTTAAATCTTTTGTTTTTATCTAACACAACGGCTTCTGAGGCTATTTGTTGTGCATATTGAAAGAGTTTTGAATTGCTAGACATAAATATTCAACTCGGTTATCCCCGATTTTTAATTTATTTTCGCTAGAAAATTTGATTAGATTGATAATTATTTTAAATTGATTTATTCTATTATAATTTTGTTAGACCACAAATTATAATTCCTAAAGGTTACCAACCAAACTTTTGGATAGCATTTTTTAGCCGTAACCAAGCCCGATCTAAAGCTTTGGCTTCATCCATGAGATAATCCATCTTTCTATCCGTTTGATTTTGTATTCTGCCAATATCACTATCGATATCTGATATTTTATCTTCAACCTTACGGATTTTACTTTCTTTCTCATATTTATTCCGTAATTTCATTAATTTCATAGAGAAGCTCTGCCATTTATCTGTTTTTTTGACTAACTCACTATATAAGTCTAGATAATCTTCTTTTTTTTTCAAGAATTCTTTAAGCTGATTAGCGAGATCTAAAAAAGCGTCACTAAATTCTTGTTGGTTTTGGAGTGAAACTGAAAGATCTTCTAAGCTCCGTTTGAATGTACGAATCTCATCTTTATCAATCTCCGCAGTTGGATTTCTAACAGCAATTTCTTCTGCTTTTATAATTTTTTCCAAAATATTGACCAATTCGCGTTTAGATTTGGCGGTTTTTTGTAATCTTTTTGCAAGATCCTTAAATAGACGATGTTGGTCTTGTTCATTCGAAATTACTTCTTCTAATGCGTCACAATAATCTGATTTTAGCTTGATTAATTTTTCTTCTTCTTTCGATGGCATATGAACTTTCATGATTTCTATTTCCTTTGACTTATTCGTTTTCTTAATATTTTTTCATGTTATGTAAAATATAAGCAGCTTATGATTTGATTTTAAAATAGATCCTCAAATCTATCTTGTGGACTCGCACCAAGATCAGACAATATTCGATCAAATGTTGGAACAAACTTGTAGTATTGACTAATATCGCCAGAGGGATTATCTGCTACATCAGGATACATTTTGATAAATTCTTCTTCTATCGAGGCAAGAAGAGGTGATATTATATTTTGATTTAGTTCCGTATCTCCGATACAATATATAACTAAATCAGTTATTTGTCCGAATTTAACAACATTTGAAGTCTTTGTCGCTTTTAAAGTACTCGTTTTGATAAACAACTTATATTTTTTAAACGTAAAATGATGTATTTCTTCATTTAAAACTGCTGCGCTCATTTTGAGTATTGCATCCAACAGTGAGTTGCGCAGATCGGCATTCTGGGCTAGAATATTCTTGCCTTTATCATATATATGGTTTAAAATACTCACTCCATTCAGAATTATGCCGACTTCCGAAATAAACATTCATTTTCACTCTTGCGAATTTTCAAAATCGCTTAAGTTAAACTTGAAGATTCAAATAAATAAACTTAATTTATTTATTCAGATTTATAAAAAATTAGAGTTATGAATACAAATCATACATCTTATAATTTCAAATAAGCACTTCTAAATGAAAAATTCGAGAAATACTTTAAAACTTAAATGCTTTTTTTATATATAGAGGTAAATAAAATAGAAGTGAAATAATGTGATCAGTAAAGAGGAAGTTCAAAAAGTACTAGATGAAGTGCGCCCCTCACTGCAAGCTGATGGTGGCGATGTTGAATTAGTAGATTTTAAAGATGATAAAGTCTATTTAAGATTACAAGGTCATTGTCGAGGTTGTGCTTATTCTCAAATGACTCTAAAGATGGGAATTGAACGCATTTTAAAGAAGAAGTTGTCCGACAAAATTGAAGTCGTCGGCGTTCAATAGAAATAATCGGTAATCTTTAAAATCTACAATAGATAACAGAATATTTTTCTCTATTTCAATTTTTTTTAATCTTTATTTTTCTCTAATTAGATTTTTTCTCACGATTTTCTACTTTGACAATTTCATAATTTTTTAATAATCAAAAAAAAAATACCTATTTAGTTACTCAAAATAAAAACATAATAAGTGACAAATATGGTAAAAAATGTAATGATTAACGGATTCGGACGTATTGGTCGAAACTTTTTCCGAGCAGCATGGAAGAACCCAGAAATAAACATAGCTTATATCAACGATTTATTCGAACCGAAGTATTTGGCATACGTGCTTAAATATGATACCGTTTTCGGAATTTTTGATGGAACCATCGAAGCTAAAGAACATTCATTAGTTATTGATGGAAAGGAAATTCAAGTGACTGCAGAAAGAGATCCAGCGAATTTGCCGCATACTGATAACAATATTGACATTGTAATTGAATCAACAGGATTTTTCACTAAAAGAGACGGAGCAGTAAAACATCTTAGTGCAGGTGCAAAAAAAGTAATAATTAGTGCTCCTGCTACTGATCCTGACATTACTGTTGTACTAGGGTGTAATGATGATAAGTTAACTGATGAACATAAGATTATCTCAAATGCTTCTTGCACAACGAATTGTTTAGCACCTGTCGTAAAAGTTTTACACAGCAACTATACAATTCAAAGAGGAATAATGACAACAATTCATTCTTATACTGGTAACCAAAAGCCAGTTGATACAGCTACAAAAGGCGCCCCTGTAAAAATGATAAGGGGTCGCGCTTGTGCAGCAAATACAATACCAACATCAACAGGTGCAGCAAAAGCCATCGGTTCTGTATTCCCCGAATTAGATGGAAAACTGGATGGTATGGCGATGAGAGTACCAACACCAGATGGATCTGTTGTAGACCTTAAATGTGTTGTAGAAAAACCGGTAACTGTTGAAGAAATAAATGCCAAGATGAAAGAGGCCTCTGAAACTTATCTAAAAGGTATACTGGACTATAATGATGATCCAATCGTAAGTAGTGATATCATTGGTAATCCTCATAGCTCAGTATTCTGCCCGCTTTGGACTAAAGTTATTGGTAATATGGTTAGTATTATTAGCTGGTACGATAATGAATGGGGTTTCAGCAACAGATTAGTAGAATTAATCATTAAAAAACTCTAGAATAAGCAATTATTGAATTTCTATTCAATGAAAATTTTCTTTTTATTTTTCTTTTAACTGGAGTTGCAACAAAATTTAACAAATTAAAGTTCATAAAGGTTAAAGTAACAAAATTATTAAGCAAAACAAAATCAAATTAAAGAGGAAAACAAAATGTCGGAAATAAAATATAAAAGTATAGATGATTTTGACCTTAAAGGTAAGAAGGTAGTAGTTCGTGTCGATATGAATTCAAGTATCGATTTAGAAAAAAATAAAATACGCAAGGATCCAAGAATTCGGGCAATATTGCCAACGTTAAAAGCATTAGAGGATTCGGCTGTTGTCGTGATCGCACATCAAAGTCGTCCAGGTAAAAAAGATTTCACATCTTTAGAGTTACATGCTAATAAACTGAAAGAATACCTCGGAGACCGAGTAAAATACGTTGATGATATCTACGGTGAAAAAGCAATTAATGCCATTAAGGACTTGAAACCAGGAAAAATATTAGTCTTAGATAATATTCGAAAAGTAGATGAAGAAAACAAAAATGGAACTATTGAAGAAGCAGAACAAGCACCACATATAAAAGCATTAGCGCCTTTATTCGATTACTATATAAATGATGCATTTGGTGCAGCTCATAGATCTCAGCCCTCTCTGGTAGGTTGGCCAACATTAATTTGTGGTCCCCTTGTTAAAAAAGAACTAGAAATGGTGAAGAAAATATTAAATCCCGCCCATCCAGCAGTGATGTTGGTCGGCGGTGCAAAAGCTGACGATAAATTTAAAGCATTAAAATATAACCTTGAGGAGGATAAGATTGACACAGCACTTATTGCTGGATTAACAGCGACAATGATGCTTATTGCAAAAGGTATAGAATTATCTAAACAAGATAAGGAATTAATCAATAAATACGTGGAGAAATTAAAACCAGATATTTTAGAAGTGTTAGAAAAATTTGGAGACAAAGTTAAAC
>WJKO01000240.1 GCA_014729055.1 Promethearchaeota archaeon
GTTGATAAAGTGTTGCTCGATCTGAAATTTGTTTAGGAATACGATTTAAATATTTAATAGAAAAAGCATACATAGAAGACATTATTGGACTAGTTAGTATTTCATCAAGGGGATTAGATTTTGCATGATTTTTAATATCATTTGATAATTCTCTGCTTACTTCTGATTTCAACCATTTTCTAATAAAATAGATGCCTTCACTAGCAGTCCATTTTCGTAGGTTTAATATGGATGAAATATCTTGTTCAAGCTTCGAACCCCTAACATATATGTCAAAAAAGGTATTACGAACTGAAAGAAATCCTTTGAAAGTGCTAAAATCTTGTAGACCTTTTTCATAGACGATATCTTTTATTAAATGCTCTGATATTTCATCTAAACCATCAAGAATAAAAATAAGATTTACTAGATTAAAATCTAATAATGGATAAACTTCCTTTCTTAAAAACATTCTAAAGGCTTCAATAATGATGCCTGAAGGAGAAAACTGTTCTTTCGTATGGATATTTCTTAAATCGAAGTAAATTGGCATATCAATTGTTTTCTGATTTAATGCGTGATCATTTAAATCTAAAAACAATTTAGACATAAAGATACTTTTTCCTGTACCTGGTAATCCCAAAACAATATTAAAATTCAGTGAACTAGTTTGAGAAAATTTTGATAAATCAAAATCATAAATTTTAGAACTTTCACCCTCAAAAAATTCTTGTTTTACTAAAAATCCTGATTTTATAAGAGCTCCTATGTTATATTCTTTCCCTAAAACAGTAGCTCTTGTTTTCACATTTGTATTTTGTGTTGTTGACAAAATTCTCAAAATAGTTGGAGTAAGTGCTTTGAGTCTTCTTTCAATCCCTTCAATTAATTGAGCCAAATCATCGAAGTAAGTTATAAAATTACTAGAATATTGTTGATATATACTATGTAAAAAAGCAACAAGCTTACCTGATTCGGCATAACTCGTAACTGCACAATTCAATTTATTAATTAATAATTCGCTTGAGATATTTTTATTCGAATTTTTAATAATATTTGTATGAAAATCTCTTTCTTGTTCTAATCTATTATTTACAAATATTATGATTGGAATTTTATTCTCTAGAGCTGTGGAATATTCCATTTGTGTTATAGAAGGATTATCTTCTATACCTAAATATGGGCTTCCAAGTCTTTTATCCAATATCAAAATAAATATATCAGAAGTTTTAACCGAATTTATACATGATTCATGAGCATTTAAATCGGAGTCAATAACAAAACTACCTTTTTCAAACATTACCGTTTCAAAACCCAATTCTGATAGTTTCTCTGCTATCGCTCCTCTTGCATACTTCAAATCTAAATCTGTTGAAGAAACAAATACTCTCCATTTTTTATCTTTATTCATCATTTTATTGACTTACTTTAGGATTCAACGGTTCACTTTGAATTTCAGTTAAAAAATACTTAAGATGATGATCTGCTAAAAATGACTCAATATTATTTTCTTTTGAAGAATGGGCAAAAATGCTTGGACCAACAGAACTAAGTCCTAATATTTCTGCACCTAAGGTTTTTAATTTTCCCAATAATGAATACATTTCTGCTCCGTATGATCCATATTTTTGAATCATGCTAAGATGCGTTCCAGAAAATTGGATATTCCAAATGATCTCTCCAATTTTTTTAGTGTCTTTATCGATTATTGCAGGTATAAGGTCCATAAGAATTTCATAAGATTTATATCCTCTTGCTTTACTATCTTCATAAAACGACCTATTTAGCATAACTTCATCTTCTGATCCATCAAATTTGGGTCTATCAATATTCGGTTTTATAATTAAGATTTTTTTTAAAAAAGAAAAATCATCATGCCATACTATTACAGAATTCATACTTACAAGATTAAAGCCACCTAAAATTACTACTGACGGAGCTAGTCCAGTATCTAAGCCAAGAACACACTTTTGCATATAACTTTCTGCAAAGTTGTGACCTATAATTTGCATTATACTTCTTATTGAAAGTGGACTATCATACAATGCATTTATTGATTGGCATGTTGCTGCCATTAAGCAAGCATTAGAACCAAGTCCGACATGGGAAGTGACTTCAGGTGAAAGAGATAATTTTATTGATAATTTTTCTTTAATATTAAGAAACTTATACATCAAATGAATTGCTCTTAAAGCAATTGGGCTCTGTTCGGATGGTCCAAAATACTCTGTTTTATTTGATAATTCTATTTCAATAAAATTTGAAGATTTGACAGCGAATCCGATTGCACCACCACCAGGTTCACCAAAATTAAATCTATTGCAGTCTATTGGAGATATGTGAATTCTATTAGGATAATTACAATTTACTTTCTTGCCTAATAATTTAATTGGTTTTGCAGGAACTTTGATAAGGTTAATATTTTCATGTGGCTCAAAAAGTTTGTTGATATTATCAGATTTCATCTGCTCTCTTATTTTAGATTGAATTTAAATAAGTTTTTATTCGTGCTAAATATTTTTCCTTTTTCCCGTTATTTTCTAAAACATCTTTTGCATAGTCATAGATGCATTCAGCAAGACCATTTTGTAATTCTTTATTATCCGAACGAATGAATGAAAAGATATCCTTTGGATCAGTATCTCGATTCCTATTTAAGCATCTTTTGAAGCGAATAGTCAAATCTGAATGTATATATATAACTTTTGA
>WJKO01000241.1 GCA_014729055.1 Promethearchaeota archaeon
AAGAATTAGAGCAACAAATAAAAGAAGAAAATGACGAGAAAAAAATAGAAAAACTGGAAGAAAAAATCTCCGATTTACACTCTGAAGAAAAAGAATTAAGAGAAACCATTAAGCAACTAAAGGATGAAAAACTAAAAGTCGAAGATAATTTAAAACTTCTTCAAAATACGATAAATGATGTCTTAAGAAATACTGAAGAATAGAGTATTTATTCTAAATATAGATTTTGACCTTATTCTCCTTTATCAATATTTTTTTTCGAAAAGTTTTTAATTGTGTTTTGCATAATTATTCATGAATAATTATTCATAAATATAGAGGTGGATATGAAGAATGCCAGGTGGAGATGGAACAGGTCCTTATGGTACCGGTGGGTGTGGTGTGCCGGGCGGTAGGGCTATGGGACTTCGGGGTGGAATGGGTTATAGGAGAGGATTTGGTAGAGGCATGGGATACGGTCGAGGTATGGGTTATGGTCGTGGGATGGGTTATGGTCAAGGATTTCAAGGAGTAAATCCTCCAATTGGACCAATGCCTAATAATATTATCAACAATCAACCAATTAATGCCAAAAATCCTGTAATAAATGCTGAAACGACAATTGAATCCTTAGAATGGCAACAAAAGAATCTCGAAGCCGCTTTAGAAAATATTAAGCAACAAATTCAACAGCTTAAGAATCAACAATAAAATCTTTTTCTTATTTTTTTTTCAATAACTGAATTCAATCGCTTATTCCTTATAATGGATTATTAATGCTAATAGATTGAACTTTGTCTAAAATAAGTATTCTTTAATGGAAGAGAGAAGTTATAATGTAGATGTGAAGTATATCCTCGGAAAGATCTTTGCTTTTTTTGATTTATTTAAATAGGTAATGAATAATTATGCAGAAGTATATAAAGGATGGTTCATTATATGATACTTGATAATTATGAAGGAAATAATTGTGATTACTAGTAACCTACCTGGTGGGTTGGCTGCGCCATTTGCATGGCGATTTGGGAGATGTCAAGCTTTTACCGTCGTAGAACAAGAAGACGGGAAAATAAATCAAGTTCAAGTCGTTAACAATCAAGCAGCGAATGCAATGGGTGGGGCAGGGATAGCTGCAGCTCAAACTGTGGGAAACCTAAACCCAACAGCAGTTTTAGTTGGCAATTTAGGACCAAACGCGGCGGCGGGATTAGGTAATATCAATGCCAAAATATATAGAGTTAATGCTCAACAACAATTGACTGTAAAAGACGTTTTAGATCTCTATAACCAAGGGCAATTAGTTGAATTGTCTGGAGCTAACGTTGGTTCACATTTTGGTATGGGTGGTGGCGGAGGTATGGGCCGCGGCGGCGGTGGCGGTGGGGGCATGGGTCGTGGTGGTGGCGGAGGTATGGGCCGCGGACGACGATTCTAAAGAATAAAGAATAAAGTATTTACATATTATTTTTATTTACATATTATTTTTATTTTGGAGTTGATTTATTTACGAATGTTATAGCGGTTAATGGTGGAAAGGGTGGAACTGGCAAAACCTTTGTCAGTGTAAATTTGGCTATATATTTGAAACAGCTGGGTTTCAATGTTCTCTTGATAGATTCTGATGTTGAAAATCCAAACTCAAATATTATATTAGGTGCTCCGAAAATAGAGGATGATGGAAATACGATTAAGAAACAAGTATTTCAATATATTCCCCGAATCGACGAAGAGCTTTGCACGAAATGTGGCAAGTGTTCAGCAGTATGTAGAATGCACGCAATTTTTCATGTTAAAACGAATTATCCAATTCTTATGGAAAATTTATGCTCTGGCTGTAAATTATGTGAACGCGTCTGTCCCGAAGCTGCAATTAAAAGTAATTCCAAGATGATAGGAGAAACAATATACAAAGAAAAAATAAAGTCTGGTAATAATGGTTCACTTGATCTTCTCTTGGGTGTGTTAAAAATAGGGCAAGTGAGGGCAGCAAATGTTGTTGAGGAATTATTTGAATTAACTGAGGAATTAGTCGAAAAAAACAATTATGATTACATAGTTTTGGACCAACCTCCTGGTGCACATTGTGATGTAGAATTTGGATTAAAAAATAGCGATTTTGCTGTCGCTGTGACAGAACCCACTCCATTTGGAGCGCATGATTTAAAGCGAATATTGGATTTAGCTAAAATTTTAGATAAGGATGTTTATGTAGTATTAAATCGTTACAACTTAGCGGATTATACTGAGAAGATCATGGATATCGTTGAAAAATATGGATCGCCTTTGCTTGGAAAAATTCCATTAGACCAAAAAATTATGGAATCATACGCACAAGGTATTCCTTTTCTGGAATATCAAGACGTTCCTGATGGAAATGAAAGTAAAAAAGCAATCGAACATATTGCGGCGGAAGTCAAGGATATAGCGGATGAGTATAAGGGAGGAGAACAATAAAATGAGCGATAGTAACCAGAATATAACTCAAAAGGATCAACCAGATATATTTAAGATTGGTGTAATCTCAGGAAAGGGTGGTGTTGGCAAAACCACGGTAAGCGGATCTCTAGCTGTTCTCTTTAAAGAACATGCGAATAAGATTATAGCCGCGGACTGTGATGTTGATGCACCTAATTTGGGTTTATTGTTTAAAGGTGGAAAAATTATAAATAATTTTAAAGTTAAAACAACGGAGAAAGCAAAATTTCTACCTGACTTGTGTATACAATGTAAGAGATGTGTTGAAGAACAATTCTGTAATTTCTCTGCGTTAGGTTGGAATGATGATGAAGATCTCCCCATAGTTGATGACATAGCTTGTGAAGGCTGTGGAGCATGTCGGGAATTATGTCCTCAACAAGCGTTTGAAATTATTCAAGTTGATAGCGGTTTAATTACACATGAAACCAGTCCGGCAGGATTTCCTTTGGTATGGGGTGAAACAAAGTTAGGTGCAACGACATCTGGCAAACTTGTCACTGAAATTAAAAAATATGTTGATTCAATTGTAGATGCAAATGAACGAGCCATAGTGTTAATAGATGGTCCTCCGGGTATTGGTTGCCCGGTCGTTGCAACCGTATCAGATCTGGACTATACAATAATTGTTATCGAACCCACTTCTACTGCTTTACACGACGCAGACCGTGCTATTGGTGTATTAAAGCAATTAAACATTAATCATGGAATTGTAATTAATAAATCAGATGCTTGGAAACGCGGATATGAAGAAATTTTGCATTATGCGGATGAAAATAATATTAAGATTATCGGAGAAATACCTATGGATAATAAGGTTCCAAATGCCACAGTAAAAGGTCAAACTGTCTATGAGTACGATTCATCATGTCAAGCAAGTAAATCATTAGCTAAAATTTACTCTTATCTTTTAGAAAAAGTAGTGCCAAAGAGTTTTCAATAAATTTTCTTATATTTTTAATCTATAACAAAACTTGTTATATTTTTTAAATCCTAAATATTTAATGAAGTTAAGGCTCGTTTAGGGGAAAGATATGGGACGTCCAAAGGTCTTTAGAATTGTGAGAAATATTCCATCTGTAAATTTATTTGTTCCAGAGAGATTGCCGATTAAT
>WJKO01000242.1 GCA_014729055.1 Promethearchaeota archaeon
CCTACTCCAGAGTCCGCGTAGCCAGCCTGTTCCTGAATTAAGCATAAACCACGGGATCATTACAATTCCCGCACGATAGTTTTCTAAACCTGAGACAAATTCTAAGCTCATAACGGTATCTAAAATCCGAGGCGTCATTACCATTAAGGGGACTGCCATCCACATAGTAATAAATACATAATATTTAAAGACATCATGAACGAAATATTGAGCTAATTCCTTCTTCCCATTGTTAAATGATTCAGATATGGCTGGTACTGAAGGTGTAGCTAGATTTACCATTGAAACTAAATGACCCAGAAATTGCGGAATCATTAATAAGCCCGACCACGAAGCCATTTGAGGAGTGACGACAATTATGTAGAGATTGATGAAATAGCCAAACACCCCTTTTATTTGTCCCCCGAGCCATTGCTTACCGGTAAATTTTAACGCTTCCTTGACAATTTCCTTATCGAACTTAGGTATTAGTAAATATGAAAAACCATGTTCTATTCCGCGATTTCTCATTATATTAGAGAACATCTTCGCACCAATCAATAAGTTAATCCAATCGTCAACAAATTGAGATAATATATAAAATATGGTAATTCCCATTAACTCACCAATTTCTGGATTAGTTGATCCCCACCATTTTCCAATTACGAGAAATAGGATATTAATGGTTACTTGAAATACAGTATCTTGTAACCAAGACAACCAAGCTGTTTTATCTCCTCGTTGAAATGCTTTTAAGCTGTCTTCCATGATCATAAGCATTCCAGGATATTGTACCAAGCTCTGTGCCAAAATAAACCATGTTAGATATGCTAAATTAGTACTTTTAAAGTATGTAAACATTAATATTGAAATTACGGAAACTTGCGCAACGCCTGTCCACATTTGAAACCAAATATAGAAGCGAATATATTTCATAGATCTTCTTGGATTTGTATCAGCGTATTGCCCTATGAATCGTGCCATCCCGTCAGATAGAGATCCACCTCCACCTAAGTTGAGATCTAACAGACCAAACCAAAATCCCAGGAGTGAACTCGTCATAGCTTTATATCCGTTGATTTCAGGATATGGTAAAAACTCAGTGATGATAGCGACAGTTGCTAATCCTACAACTGCACCAATGATCAATAATATATAAGAGTAGAAGACGCCCCCTGTAATACGGTGGAATCCTACTTGATTCCAGAGTTCCTCGGTGTCAACTTCTTCTTCTTCATCGTCGATATGATTCTTAGCTTTAGTGTCTTGATCTTCATTTAGATTTGCGATTTCGACTGATGATTTATCTTCGGTTTCAATGGCATCTTCATTATTCATGATTATTATTGATGTTTTATTGTATAAAAGAAATTTCAATGATTTTATTTTTAATAAAAATTCGCATTCAATGGAACAAAAAACGAAAATAAAAGCTTTATTAGGATTTTTAATAGAAATAGAAATGTGATTAAAAATGAAGCCATTAAACAGTGAAGATACTACAATTATACGATTTTTAGTAGAAACAGCCGCAAAGTATGGTGAGCTCGATGCTATGCGTTATTTGAAACGCGGTGAGTATGTTAATATCCTATGGGATGAAGTATTAGATGTAACCAAAGCTCTGTCACTAGGACTTCAATCTTTGGGAATAAAGAAGGGTGGTCGAGTGGCATTAATGTCTAAAACAAGATATGAATGGAGGCTAGTCGATTACGGAATTCTTTTTGCAGGAGGTGTCGTTGTGACAATCTATCCGAGCCTCACATCTGCTCAAGTTGAATATATTATTAATGATTCAGAGAGTTCAATAATTGTTGTAGATAAACCACGAAATCTAAAAAAAGTTCTTAAAGTCAGAGATAAATGTCCTAATCTTGAATATATCTTGTGTATATCACCATTTCCTGACGAGCTTAAAAGTGATTCGGTGTTTGGATTAGATGAATTAGTGGAAAAAGGGGGAAGATACGAAAGAACTAACATTGTTCCCTCATCTAAGGAAGCTGCCGAGATAGTGCGAAAACGGAAGAAATTATTAAAGAAGATCCGAAAATCACATAAAGATAAGGAAATTAAAGAAGGTATTGAGCAATTACATGGTCTAAACGCAGAATATGCAGAGCTTACGAAAGATCCCTTTATCACACGATATTTATCAATACAAAAAGAAGACTTATGTACAATTGTATATACCAGCGGAACGACAGGAGTTCCTAAAGGCGCATTACTTAGCCACCACAATATGGGATATAATGCAATGCAGACATTGGAAATAATGCCTTTAGAACAACACGATATTTCGTTATCGTTTCTACCCTTATCTCATGTGCTTGAGAGACAATGTGGACAATTTATGGCAACATTAAAAGGATTCTGTGTCGCTTATGCACGGGATACGGACTCAATTATCGAAAACTTGGATCAAGTTAATCCAACATTTATGGTTAGTGTCCCGCGACTTTATGAGAAATTATACGATCGAATTATTGCAGATATTTTGGAAGAAAGTGATGAGGAAGAGAAATCTACAAAAGAAAAGATTTTTGATAATGCGTGTGATTGGGGATGGGAATATCAAAAAACAAGACAAGAAGTCAATCGGGGTCGAGAATATGA
>WJKO01000243.1 GCA_014729055.1 Promethearchaeota archaeon
GCTCTATCCCGAATATCGTAAAAACTGGTCTTCGTAAAACTGGTCGTCGGAAAGCTGGTTTCATTAATCATTTTTTTTTAAGGATTAGAGTTGTTTTTTATAAGAAGAATAGATTTAAATCTAAAAATCGTTTTAAATCTAAAATTTGAAAAACATAAGTTGATTATATTTTGCAAGATATTTCATTAGTTATTTGTGGTCAAGCTGGGCAAGGGATTCAGACCGTTGAGGAATTTCTCGTCAGCATAATCAAAATGTCGGGATATCATGTGTATGCGACGAAAGAATATATGTCTCGTGTTCGTGGTGGTATGAATTCTACCGAGTTGCGAATATCAAGCCAAAGAGTATGTGCTTTTGTTGATAAAATTGATATCTTAGTTTCCTTAGATATAGGTGCAGTAAAACATCTGCAACATCGCATAGGAGAAAATACCTACTTTATAGGAGATCCATCATCTATTAACACGGATCTAGTTCCTAACAGAAGGAAGATTTTTGAATTTGAATTTAATACCAAAGCAAAAGAAATTGGCAATAAAATCTATTCAAATGTCATAGCAGTGGGAGTGATAGCTGGACTTTTACATTGTGATAAGAATTTTGCTGAAGAATATATTAATGATAGATTCAAAGATAAAGGAAAAAACGTAGTCGAGAAGAACATAGATAGTTTCCATGAGGGTTATATCAAGGGTAAAGAACTTCTTAAACAACAAGAACTTGATTTAAATCTCGAAAAAACGGATACAGTGGTAGAAGAAATACTTTTTAATGGCAATCAATCTATTGGTTTGGGGGCCATAGCGGGTGGTTGCAATTTTATTTCTGCGTATCCAATGTCCCCAAGTACAGGTACTCTTATCTTTCTCGCTCAGCATTCACATGAGTTTAATATTATCATCGATCAAGCCGAGGATGAAATTGCGGCAATTAATAAAGGGATTGGTTCTTGGTATGCTGGAGGACGACCAATGGTTTCGACTTCTGGGGGGGGATTTGCTCTTATGGTCGAAGGATTTTCGCTTGCGGGAATGATAGAATCACCCTTGGTAATTCATCTTGCACAGCGTCCTGGACCGGCTACAGGTCTTCCCACGCGAACAGGACAGGAAGATCTAAATTTCGTTATTCATGCAGCCCATGGAGAGTTTCCGAGAATAGTATATGCACCTGGAACAATTCAACAAGCATTTTCACTCACACAGAAAGCATTCAATTTATCTGATAGGTTACAAGTTCCAATAATTATTTTGACTGATCAGTATTTTGTGGACACATATTATAATATTCCCAATTTAAACGTGTCACGAATTCAAGTTGAACACCATTTTATTGAATCTGATGAAGATTATATGCGTTATAAATACACTAATGACGGAATTTCACCAAGAGCAATACCTGGTTATGGGATTGGTTTAGTTAGAGTGGATTCGGATGAACACGATGAACATGGTCATATTACAGAAGACCTTATGGGAACAAGGAAAAAAATGATTGAGAAAAGAGTACATAAGAAGATGGAAAAAGTCCAAGAAAACATAATAAAACCGGAATTAGTTACTATGAATACAACTGGTGATTATGAATTTCTTGTTATTTGTTGGGGATCGAATTACCATGTTGTTAAAGAGGCAATAGAAAAAATCGATGATCCGAATATTGCAATGCTTCATTTTAGCCAAGTTTATCCTATTAGTACTAGCGTAAAAGAAACCTTGAATAAAGCGAGTTCTCTGCTTGTTTTAGAAAACAACGAAACCGGACAATTTTCAGATGTAATACATATTCAGATAGGGATAGAGATTCCGAACGAAAAGCGTATTTTGAAATCAAATGGAGCACCCTTCTCGGTAGAAGAAGTTATAAAGGAGATAAGGGATAGGATTGAAACTACATCAGGAGGAGGATCATAACATGTCAAAAGATACAAAATTTGATATGGATGTTGACGATATTGCTTGGTGTCCTGGGTGCGGAAACTTTGCACTGCACAGAATTCTAAAATCTGCATTAGATGAATTAGAATTAAATCCGAGAGAAGTTGTATTAGTATCTGGAATTGGTCAAGCTGCTAAATTACCTCAATATACAAAAGGTAATATGTTTAATGGTCTCCATGGTCGGGCTCTTCCTGTTGCAATGGCAATAAAAGCAACGAATCCCAACCTAAAAGTTATTGTTGATTCGGGAGATGGTTGTACATACGGAGAAGGCGGAAATCACTTTACTGCACAGATTTTAAGAAATTCTGATATCACAGTTATTGCACACAATAATATGATTTATGGATTGACCAAAGGACAAGCATCGCCCACAAGTTTGAAAGGTTTTAAAACTCCTGTTCAAGTTAATGGAGTGGATAATGAACCATTTAACCCGTTATCTGCTGCAATCTCACAAAATATCTCATTCGCATCCCGTATCTTTGTAGGAGATTTCGAAAAATCGAAAGATATCATAAAGCAAGCCATTAAAAATAAAGGATTTTCTTTAGTTGATGCTTTCTGCCCATGTGTAACCTTCAATAAATTCAATACCTATAAGTGGTATAAGGAAAATACTTATTATCTTGAAGCAGAATATACCCCTAATAATAGGGAACAAGCGTTTGAACGGGCCATAGAAAGTGAAAAGTATCCATTAGGTATTTTTTACATAAATAACGAAAGACCTGCATTCTGGGAAACCACTGCTGCATATAAAGAAAGTAAAGATCCGCTTTTTAAGCGTGACCTTGACTTAATGCGGTTAAAAAAACTTATAGAATCAAAACGAATTTAAACAAAAACAAATATTTCCTATTTTTTCTTATAATCAATCAAGAGATAAACATGGTCAATTGGAAAAACTGGTTTTATAAAGAAGCCCCTGAAATTTTCAAAGAGATCGGAATTGAGTTTGGTTCATCAGTCGTTGACTTCGGTGCTAGAGAGGGTGATTATGCTCTGCCTTTAGCAATCTATGTCACCGGAAACGATAAGAAGGTAGATGGGCAAGTGATTGCTATTGAGAAAGAAAGAAAACAAATTCGCAAGATGAAAAAAAGGGCAAAAAAATATGATATTGACAACATAAAATTCATATCGAATCGCGCTTCTCTTCAGATTGGTTTAAAGAGTGAATCCATCGATGTTGTCTTTATTTTCGATGTACTTCATTACTTTGATGACGAAGAAAGAGCGATATTATACAGAGAAGCTCATCGTGTTTTAAAGAAATGCGGCAAATTTATCACGTATCCCCATCACTATAAAGATGATCATCCTTTGTGGCATTTTTCGGAGTTATCGTTAGATGATATCATCGAGGAAATTAAAATCTGTGGTTTTGATCTGATTAAAAAAACAAATACTAAATTGATCCACGATCATGATTGGTTGAAAGGAAAAATATTAACTTTTAAGAAATAAAACAATTTACATAGAAAAAAAACTAATTAAATAACATATCATTTAAGTTTTAAATTTCTATGAGTAGGCAGTCATTATGAGTTGGGATGCATCAGTATTAGAGCTTTTAGAAAATGGATATCATCGTGGAATCAATCTTGCTTTATGGATTTCATTTATATGCTGTTTAATATGCTTAACGGCAGTTTACTTATATCGTGCTAAAAAGGAAGATCTAATTATATCACAAAGATGGATGTTTCGCTCGTTTAGCTGGTTTTTTCTATTTATCACATTCACAAGGATCCTATATATTTTTGCATACTGGTATGAGGATCTCTATAATCTATTAAAATTGACGGCTTACTTATGCAGTTTGCTTTCAGTTATGCCTTTGATTCTCACAATCGAGAATTATATCATCACCAAAACGAAGAGATTTTTTAGTATTCTCAGCGTGATACTAACCTTAACGGCAATAATTTTCTTATTCATGCCTGAAATGTTAGATCTTGCGAAATTTATTCTCCAAATAGGAGCGACTATTATGGGATTTATTTTTCTGATTCTTTACTTGATGGTGATGGTAAAAACTACGGGCATAATTAGAAAGAAGACGTTCTTTACATTCATAGGTTTAGCGATGTTCAGTGCGGCGTTGTTAATTGGCAGTGAAGTTTTTTTGGGATGGGGCGTTCCGATCAATTTACCTCCGATTATTTATATTGCTGGAGTGATAATTGTTGGCTTGAGCCAAAAAATCGAGTGATAATTAAATAAGAAGATAAAATAAAAATTACCACTTTGGTTTGATAATTGGAGGATTTAGAAGCCTCTTTTCCCGATTAATATTATTTATCTTTTCAATATCTTGTTTATCTAAGGTGAGATTAAGAGCTTCATAATTATCCTTGATATGTGCTACGCTCGTTGCTTTTGGAATCGGAATTGCGCCATGATCAATTATCCAACTAAGAGATACTTGGGCTTCGCTGACAGCATATTTTTTAGCAATATCATTTAATTCTGGAATGCTAAAAACCTTACCGCGAGCAAGCGGCGAATATGCCACTAAATGAATATTATTTTTATTCAAATATTCTCGTAATTTTTTTTGTCTCAATAATGGATGATGTTCTACTTGGTTGACAAAGATAGGTTTATCACACACTTGTTTAGCTTCTTCAATTAATTTGGGCGTGAAATTTGAAACCCCAATGTGTTTTACTTGACCATTATCGACAAGTTTACTGAAAGCCGCAAGCGTTTTTTTGTGGTTATAGCCAAACCAAAATGCGGGCCAATGAACATATAAAATATCGACATAATCTAATTGTAACTTCTTTATACTCTTCGCAAATGTTTTAAAAACTCGTCTTTTACATAAGTTAAATACAAAGATCTTAGTTGCGATAATGAGTTGATTCCGTTTCGTGTTTGTAGTCTCCAGAATTTCTTTTACACCGTCTCCTATTCCTTGTTCATTTTTATAAGCTTGTGCCGTATCAATAAACCTATATCCCATCTTGATGGCTTCTATTGTCGATTTTTTCGCTTCATCTGGTTTTAATTGCCAGGTTCCCAATCCAATTTTAGGCAGTTTTTGCTCTTTCATAAAGAAATAAGTGAGTTTATCTTTAAAAAATCTTAAACTTCTACAAAATAAAAGCGATTTCCTTGTAATAAAATGATGGTGGGGAGAGAGGAATTCGAATCCTCGACCTCAAGGTCCCAAACCTCGCATCTTTGGTTGCTGAAATTATTGACTTTTCAGCATATACCAAGCTAGACCATCCCCCCATGTTTTGATTTTCAAAACTAGTAGGATATAAATATTTGAGCGTAACAAAATTAAAAAAGATTACTGCAATTTAAATTGTTTTATTTCTCATTAGTTTCTTCTTCTGTCAGCTGATGCAAGATATTACTTAAATCTTGAATGGTATATGGTTTTGCGAGTTTACCTTTAAATTGATGTTCCTTATAGTTGTTTAATATTTCCTCTTTGGCATAACCACTTGAAACTATTGCCTTTACTGAGGGATCTATCTCTAATAATTTCTCCATTGTTTCTAACCCTCCCATTCCTCCTTTGATTGTCAAATCTAAAATACAAAAATCAAAAGGTTCATTATTTTCCAACGCTTTTCTATATACTTCTATTGTTTCATTTCCATTTGTTGTTATGTGTGGTGAAAATTTGAGCCGTTTCAACATAATAGATAAGACTCTACTTACTGCGGTTTCGTCATCTAGAATTAAAACCTTTCCTTTTCCTTCGATAAGTTTCTCCTTTTCCGAGATTATATCTGGTTGGGAGTTTGGCAAGGCAGGTAAATAAAATGTAAATGTTGTCCCATCTCCAACGCAACTATCGACTTTTATAGCACCTTGATGCTTTTTAATAATTGAATGACAAACGGTGAGACCTAATCCAGTACCATTTTCTTTAGTTGTAAAATATGGATCAAAAAGTTCATCTATGTGATCACTGGGAATTCCACAACCAGTATCTGTTATTGATATCGATATATAGTCTCCCTTCTCTAAGTTCTGCTCATTTTTCCCTTTAATTCTTAAGTTTGTGCCTGTTATTGTTATTTTTCCTTCTTCTGATTGAATTGATTGTATTGCATTTATCACTAAATTTTGAATAACTTGGCTAATTTGTCCTGGATCTATGTTAACGTACCATAAGTCTGTTGGGAACACGTAATTAACTGCTACACTTGAACCTGATAACGAAAAGTTTGCGGATTTTCTAACCAATTCCCCAATATTGGTTATTTTTTTGGCAGGTTTTCCCCCTTTTGCAAATGTTAATAATTGTCTCGCAAGGTCTTTAGCTCGCAGAGTTGCCATTTCTGCCTCCAAAACCGTTGAAAAATCTTTACTATCATGTTTAATATTCATTTTTAGAAGTGAAATATTACCTAACACAGACGTTAATAGATTATTAAAATCATGGGCAATACCCCCCGCTAAGATCCCTAAAGATTCCATTTTCAAGTCTTTCATCATTTGTTCGTCGTGACGCTTCCGTGTAGTAATATCGGTGAACAACACAAAACCTGCTGCCACTGCACCAGATTTATCTTTTATAGGTGATGAACTAACTAATAACCAACAATCTGGAACATTAGGGTTTTTTAAATGTATTTCCATATTATGGATGGTTTTATTATTAAACATTGCATCAAATAATGGTGTTTCTGCTACACTCATTTCGTGGTTTTTTGAATCTTTTAGTTGCCATCGAGGGTCGTGATCCTTAAAAATCTCCGTATTTAGTATTTTCTCTCTATTAACACCTAATATTTTCGCTGCAGCTGAATTAAATAAGATTATTCTCTGTGTTTTAGTATCAGTGATTACGATACCTGTGTTTATTTGTTCTAATGCAGATTCTAGTATAGTTTGAGATTTTTCCAATTCTGCCCTAGCTTTTTGCATAAGTGTTTCCGATTTATAGGTTCTACGAATGGCTCTTGAGACGATTAATCCAAATGCTAAGCAGAGAAAAATTATGATTAATCTAACCATTAGAGAATAACTCGGAATATTTAAAGCAAGATAATCTAAAAAACTTCCTTCCTTATAGTATAAGAAAAAGTCGACAATACTAGCAAAAATCCAATACACAGCTCCAAATAACATTGAAAGTTCTATTATAAAAGAGGTACTTATCTGACCGTCTAATTTTTCCAATTTTAAAATGGTCCTCATCGTTTTCAAATGAAGCAGAACATCCGTTAATACCAATATTAAATATGCATTGAATAATTCTTTGATTGAAATAAATATCACGTAACTTATATCGACTGTAGTTTGGGTTTCAGTTGGATCCCAAGGTGGCGGGTTAAATCTGAACATAAACCGGAATAATGTAAAAAGTACAACGATGTTGATAATACGAAAAATAATTTCAATTACATAAAAATTCATAATAGCTTTAGATTGCTTGATTTTATTTCGCTTATCTGCCCAATATCCATGCCAGACAACCCAGAGCGTGAAGAAAGGGATAGAGATAACCTTGCCCCAGCCGCTTGTCCAATAAAACCACATAGACTGGCAGCCTAACCCTAGAGTTGAAGACAATAAACCATATCTCCATCCCCATGCTTGTGCAATCACCATAGGAAATAATAATCCAAAGAGAAAACTCGCTATTAGTGTGTCGAACTGAAAATTTATGGGGAAAAAGTTGGTAATAAACCCGATAAACCCGAATAAAAGGGATATAACAATTTTATAAGCTTTTTCTCTATTCATTCACAGATTACCATTATTAGTAAGATGTAATGAATATAAATGCGTTTTGGTCATGTAAAATTGAAAGAGGTGGAAATTTTTTTTTCTATGATTTCTGCGTATTTTTTATGTCCTAGGTCATTGGGATGAACGCCATCGACCGTATTTCCTATGTCTTCTAAGCCTAAAATTTCAGTTCCCTTCATATAGGTAAATAAGGATGATTCGTTCGTTTTGTTAATTTCCAAACATGCCTCATTTGCCTTTTTTTCGATAAAATCCCTTTTATATCTTATATAAGCCCGAGTTATCGGTGCTTCTATCAATTCCTGATAGTAATTTTGCAAGCCAATAAACAGAATCGGAGTTTTAGGGTTCTGTTTGTGGATTTTTCGCCAAAATGGTTCGTATCGTCTCTCTAATAAGTCTTGATATTCTGGTTTCAAGAGATTCGCGCCCCAATCGAGAATAAATAGAGATGCGTGGTTGAAAGATGAGATAAAGTCAGCCATTTCGGGTTCACCGAAACCAGCACCCGATATTCCGAAATTTAAATAATCGAAACCGATTTTTTCGCTCAACAATTGTGGATATGCTAAAGCCGGACGCGATGTACATCCGCCTTGCGTTATAGAAGACCCATAAAAAATGACTGGTTTTCCCTTTCCTTTAAAATTATCATATCGTTCAACTGGTTTTTCTCCTTTCACTTTCTCAAGAATGATTGATCTTATTTTGCATGGAGCATAAGTTGGTAAAACCAGCGTTATTCGTCGTTTGTGATTACTTTTGGGCAAAATTATTCTGTTTGGTAA
>WJKO01000244.1 GCA_014729055.1 Promethearchaeota archaeon
GGTATCCTCATATTCGCTTGCATCATACAGAACTTTGAGCATAAATATTGCATATTCGTTCATTTTTTGCACATTCCTTCTAAGGACGGATCGTCGCAATTCAAAGACAAACTGTCTTTTCTGGGAAGACAAACTGTCCGTATTCAAAGACGAACCGTCATAAGGTCTAATGGTCACGGATATTTAAAGGCAAAAATCTATTCAATTCCTTTTCAAAACATCCCGTCTATATTCTCCCGCGGGCATTCTATGTCAGCTTCACCGAATATAATGGGTTATATCGGATATAAATTAGAAGTTTGCTCTGATTATCTTCCCTATTTGCCTTTTTCTGTCTATCAACACTATTTTACTAAGGTTCCATTACGGCGGCTTTTTGCATCCAAAAAAAGAACATAACAATTGCGGGGTGGTCGACCATGCTGATGTTTTCGGCTCTCATGTTTACTTCTTTATAGATCCGGTTTATAATTTGCATTGTATCCCGGTTAAAAACACATGAAGGCAGCGAATATAGGTTTAGCGTACCGAAGAGATAAATGGCTGCATGCATTGTCGGGCGGCTGAAATTCAAAAATCGACCATTTTTTGGGCGAACCGATTTGCCTCTCTTGATTGCGGCGGACAAGATGTAAAAAAGATGAAGCCGTATAATTTATGAAATGGTCCATATTCAAAAATATAAAGCTGATCATATGCCCTATATATGCACCGATAACAGCATATCGGCGGTTTGTCGGTGCCACTCCTTGGCTTCATAACAAGGGATCCGGATCGGGACAACTTTTGATCTCGCCCCTTCACTTTGAAATTTTTGTTGCCCGCAAAAACCCGCCTTAAGGTCAAATAAATGAAGGTGGAAAAAAAAACTGTGGGATTTAAAAACAATTTGGGGTCTTATGTTTACTTGCTATTATTAAAAAAAATGTAAAAATGTGAACCCTATGTATTTAGAACACGATTCATCAAAAAAAGCAAAGTCCATGAAAAATACCCCTGTATGTGAAAACTGCGGATCCCAACATATGCAAAATACGCCGGAAGGATTTGTCGTATGTGCTGACTGCGGGATGCAGCAGACAGAAAAGGCGTTTACTTCCCACCTTAACATGTATAAACCTTTGCACCGCGAGGAATTTTCACACCTATCCAGGACAAGGATCGGGTTACCTACGGAGCGAAAGGTTAACCCAAAGTTCGTGAAATTACAGAACCGAAACTTGAAATTCTGCAATACCTATAACGCCCAATATTATCGAAGAGTATATATTGAAATTCGCCGTATTTGTTCCGCCTTATCGCTGCCATTAAACCTTCCTGCTGACGCATTTGCCGTGTTTAAGAAAGTTGTTCGGAAAATTCCGCTCAAATCTTCCGCCAAAGGAATTGATACGATTTCGCCGATCGTTATATACAGAACAGCACAAGAGCTGGGCGTTGCCATAAATTTAATTGAATTAAGTGAGGTTATGCGGTGTTCGGCTGATAAATTCAAGACCGCTCTCGTCGATACATACAATGACTTCCCCGCTGTTGATAAAATGAAAGCCGTTGCTGACTTTATTCAGAAAACTTGGTATGAAATGGACATGGAACCCAAAATTTTGGAACGGGCTCTGGAAATTTTGCGCGCAAATAAATTGATGCTGCTTTCCTCTACAAATTCGGTGGGAGGGTGTACGGCGCTGGCACTTGCCGTAATTACGCTTAAAGTTAAGTCCGACTATCCGCTCTATAAAATCGGAAAGAACCGACATGCGTCTGCGTCCGCCATCAGCAGCAGGATGTTTAAGGTCCTGAAACATCGCAACCTTGACGTGCCCATGCGCGTGTCCAAGCTTGAAAAGGCGTTGGACGGAAAATACAGCGAGCTTATTTCCTAATACCTCCATTTTTTTATTTACTATTTTTCTATAATATTTTTGTATAATGTGATAATGAGATCGAAACATTTGGCATATCATGATTGGGTGACGCGATGAGCATACAACTGAGCGAAACGATCCGTTTGGTCCCGCTTCGTAGTGAAGAGGACGTACACATGATGTTGTCTTGGTTTTTTACCCCTGAATTGCAGCATCTTGTGGGCATTCCCGATGGTGCGAAACCATTATATAAAAAGTCCTATTCAGCGACCGCTACTGCAGATTTCGATGCGAATAACCGCGTGTTTATGATAGCCGATGGCGAGAAAAAAGTGGGCATGTGTGAAGTCCGAAAAAGCCCGTTATTTGACCGATCTGCGACCATGGGTCTGGTGATTGCCGATAAAACCTATCGCGGGTGCGGGATTGGGGGGCAGATCATAGAAGCGTTTAAGCACATCGCCTTTGATGAGATGAACGCCGAAAACCTTAATATTCGCGTATATACAAAAAATAAAACGGCTCTTGAGGTCGGGTGCCGGCTCGGGTTTGAGAAAGCGGGGCTCTTAAAAAATATAGCGACCGTCGGCGGAACAAGCGCGAGTTATTACATTCTGCAAATAACGAGAAGCGAATGAAAAAAATTATGTACTTAATATTCTAATTGAGTTCCGCAGTCCGGACAGAATCGTGAGCCACATTTCCTTCCACATATCGGACATATATTGGATTCAAAATTATGAGAGTACTCTGGCTTTTCTATTGAGATCCCTTCTGCTTCCACGGATTCTCTTGATTTTACGCTCAAGATAATCGCAACCACAAGATTTACTGCCCCAAAGGCACCGAATATAATTTGCGGAATCCAGTCGCGTGTAATACATGTATAATCAAATAATAGATATGTTCCCCTATCAGGATATATAACAAAATAGATCTGCTCACCTTTTAGATGCAATCGCAGATCGAATTCTTGTGAACAATGAATATAGTGCTCTATGGAACCCGAACTGCTATAGTCTTGATATTGCTCCGGGGACATTATATACACGTCTAGTGAGGCATAAGGCAATGTATAGATGATATACTCGAGATTAGTCCTAACCGCCAATCCTTTCTTAAGATTAAGCGAGTAGATGAATGGATCCTCCGGATCAGCATATCTCGCGTCTTCATCGTCAAAAGTAATCTGTTGTTGTATAACTATACAGAACCCTATCAGCATTAAAATCGCGGTAAACCCATAGATTATAATTCTCAATTCTCTCCTCGCCATAACTACTCCCTCATTATTCGTCATTCTTTTTTTACATTTTCTTTAAGGATAGTGTTAATCCGTTCAACCAGTTCCTGCACCTCATCTCCCGCCTCCGTTAAAAAGATTACCTTATCGTAGTTTTCATTTAATTTGTAGCTGATCAGCCCGTAATGCAGCATTGTGTCCTTGCTGCGGTAATATTCGTTAAGATAAGACCCGCTGGACTTTAACTTGTCGAAAAATTCGGACTCGGTGCATTCGTGGTTTTCAAATTCTGCCAATGTGTTGAGGGTGATCTCCATGCCGTTCTTTCGGTAGATAGTAAAAAAGTCGGAAAGTTTTTTCTCTTTCATTGTATATCACATTCCTTTTAGGGTATATTTCATACGAAATCGAATTTAATGGTATTGATTTAGCATCTCGATTAATACAAAAAAAAAAGTAAACAATTTTGAGATAATCTATCAAAAACAGATTATTTGTCTTGATAAAGGATAATCTTGTTGAATTGTTCGCCATAGGCGTTAAATGCTTTTTTTATCTCTCTTTGGATTTTGTTCGCAGATTCCTTCCGCCATTCATTGATCCTTCGTATATGGTCTTGCGAATTTCCGCTCGCACTCCCATTGGTTCCCAATAAAAGTATTGAATGAGGACATACTCGCTCCTTCTCTACATATTCATCGAGATATTGTTCGATACTTTTAACCTTTCTTTTAATATTTGTTATCGTTATACCTTGTGCCGGCATTAAATTTACCGAAAATCTAATGGATTGTAAATGGGCGTTTTCGACAAATGTTTTACTTTCCAGCGTCGTGCTAAACTCGGCTTCGGGCTCATCTGGATTCTGTATCATCCTTTGCATCGCGTTTTGCACGTCTTCTCCGAATCCTTTTGACGATAGTACGCATAGTTTACGGGTCAAAAGCGGAATATGTTCGGGACCTCCTCTCGCTTTATAAAACCATTCACAAGGTACATTTTGAGCAAGGAATGGAGTATCTATCATTTCGACCCATGAATGGATTTTCTCCGGGTTGTCTCGCATCGCGGTAAATTTGATAATAACCCCGAATATAAATATCAAAATCTTCATGATGTCCTCCTTCAAGAGGTATGATAGGAGTTAATACGGGATCATATCCTGGTAAGTCTGATTTTATCATTTTTTATATCACTACCTATATACTCACTTTGATATATTTAAAGCCGAAAAAACCAATGGCGATTGTTCCTCAGCAGATATAAGGTTAAAAAATCCAAACTATGAATTTGACCACAATATTATAGTATCATTATTATGCCTTTTACCTTATGGCTGCAAGATGCTTTACACATATTGCCGGAATCTTAATTTTCATATATGATAAATGAAGCGAAAATAAAACGAAAAAAAATGTGATCTTGCATCAATCCCGCAGGAACTCAATGTAAACATGTAAACATTGTAAACATTTATTTTCGTATCAAGAGGATAAAAAAGTATGGAAAATGTTGCATTTGACTTTCAAAAACTCCTTTCTTCGGACGAACCGCTCACATTTCTTGCCGGCGCGGGGATCTCAGTAGACCCGCCTTCATGTCTCCCGTCTGCACGGGGCATTATGTCCGATATAATAAGGTTTTGCTGCCCCAAAGATGCCGCAGATGACCTTTTGTCCGAACCATTGATCAGCCGCATCAAATATGAATATATCTTGGGGTTATTTAGAGACAGTGGGGATAACGATCTGAAGATTATGGACTATTTTGCGCAAGCAGAGCACCCGAATGCATTGCATAAGTTTCTGGCGGGGCGGATTCGAAAGGGAAACATCGTTATGACCACAAATTTTGATTTCTTAATCGAGTATGCACTCGGGTTGGGCGATAAAAACGCCCGCGCCGTTATTACAAAGGGAGACTTCCAGAAATTCACTGATCCCGTTGAATTGACTCGGAAAGATATGAATGTGCTGTATAAACTCCACGGGTCGCAAAAAAATGTATTTACGGGCGAAGATACGGCAGAGTCGGTCATTACCACGTTAGACGCTTTTGCAAAGGAAAAGGAGGAAAATGTCTTTGCTCTACCCCATTACGAGCGGGAAACTTTTCTTCGGGCATGTAAAGGAAGGACGCTTGTTGTAATGGGATATTCGGGCGGGGATGTTTTTGATATCATTCCCGCGCTAATGCACACAAAAGATCTGAAACGGGTTGTCTGGGTTGAACATACGGCAGCACCGGGCGGAAATATAACTTCATCTGACATAACAGCATCGAATGTGCAACAAGATTCGGCGCTTGACCGACTTTTGCAGCAACTCAACCGTGGGACCGGCGTTGAGGTGACAAAAGTGCGGGGAAACACGTCCCACATGTGCGGCGGGCAAACACATAAACCACATGACGAAAGGATAGGAGAAAGAATTGAGCCACCGCTTGAATGGATTATAGCACACTTTGAGCGGGTCAGTGACGGGCTGAAAGAACATTTGGCGGCGCGAATCTATGCGAATTACGGCGTTCCAAATAAAGCCCTCACCCACTATCAACTCTCGTATGATCGATATAAAGAGATTGATAATGACCCGGGGATGGCAAACCAGCTCGGGAATATGGGGCTGATATACATGGACACGGGGGAGCCGCAGAAGGCGCGGGAAGGGTTTGAGAAATGCCTCCGCTTGTCAAAGCAGATTCACTATAAAACGGGAATAGATTTTGCTACGGAACAAATAAGAAGGTTGGATGGTCTATGAATTCATATTATATCCGTTTTAAACGCATCTTCGGTGTATTTGAACGGGCGTTTTTTAAACACGTAATTATTGCAATCTTCGAGAACACCGCGTGAGTACTGGCGTGTTTATTCAATTATTCCTTATTTTTTATGATTTCTTAATAAAATAAAAAAAGAAGAACGGGATATACATGGAGAAACTTCCCTTATGTTTGAGTCTTTTGCCCCCGCATTTCGGGCTTTTGGGCCGCCAACGGGGGATGGGTTCCGTTTTGGTTTTCAATATGTGCGAAAAAGCAGTCCGCGCAGAAGCCGTAATTATCAAACTCGAAAATATCGTCTTCATAGCCGAATTTATCGGCGAGCCAAGTAAACTCGGTCTCGTCGCAGTCTTTTCCGCAGTTTTTGCATGTCGCTTTCATAATATTCACAATTGGTGTGTGGGTTTTCTATGGTTTTTTTTACCTTCTCCATACATTGAACGCTTATAAACGAAAAAATCGCAATGGATGGGGGTCATACAATAATATTCTCCTCAATCGCTTGGGCTACTAGTGCCTCGTCCGCTGGAGTCATAGATAATGCTATCGGGCTTTTCTGACCGGTGCCCAACTTTGTCTTGAATGCAAAAACCCGCCCACGATATGTCTTGAGGATGTTTTCACGCAGCTGAGATGCTGACGTTTTTGCATATACGAGTAACAGGGGGGCTCAACCTTAAAACATTCGTGCAATGTATCCGTAAACATGGTGAGCCGAAACCGCGATTCATCGAATAAATATAGCGTCAGATGGCCGAGTAACCCGCTGGTGCGGTCGATTTTGCATTGCCGGCAGTCGATGTCGGGGTCGGTGCATGATTTGCATTGTCCGTAACGCATAAAGGTCAAGTCGTCCAAAATGCCGGTCAACTGTGTAACTTCATGTGGTTTACACGTAATGTCTTTAAAGGGGTGCAAGTCCCGATAAATTCCCGCCGATTTGTTGGTAAAGGGTTGGAATTCCGGCACGGGCTCTTGTTTGGGCTTGTCCTCTGAATAAATAGTAACTTCATAGGGGCATACTTTCATGAGTTCGTCCACTTCACCGGTAATGGGCTGAGCTGTCTGCTGTTTGCGCTTTTTAATGGTAAACTTTGGCGTTTGAATGTTTGGTTTGACTGCGGATCCAGCCATGTGGGAATCAATGGGCTTGGGGATGGACATAATCGGGTTATTTAACGGGCTCGGTGCAGAGTCTCCCGTAAGAGCCAGAATATTTCTTTGAGCCGCCAAGATCTTTTTGTATTCTTCAAAAATCTTGCCGAGTCGGCTTAACTGGTCCGCATCTGATTCCATAATTGCATTGTTTATGCTTTTTGCAAGGGACTTCAGCACGTCATTTCCCATTACAAGTCCCTCCTGAAGATCTCGTCCAGATACACAAGGCGATCAAAGTTGGTTTTGTAAAATCGGTTGCTCGTTGCTAGTAATATCTGCAAATTTTAAGCAAATATGAAATTTCGCTGAGGATATGAATGCATATCATTCTGTCCGAGGTTTCGAGTCGCATTTGCTGTTCGAATGAAATAAGGCGTGTAAGCAGGTTATTTCTGCGCGGGATGTGTGATCTCATAGCAAGGTCGGTATAACGATACCAGCCGCCCGTAATCTCAAATTCCACCACTGCCAGAGCTGGATCGGTCATCAGTTCAATAATGCTGCTTATAAATCGTTCCGAATGCGTCATTTGTCCCGCTTTTTTCATGCCGTACGTTTTATGATATCTTGCTTTTTCGTAATAATCCCGCACCAAGTCCATGGTAATAATGCAATCTTCACTTTGTTTTTTATTCACATTGGTTCCGAGGTCTGTCTTAACATTTGTATGAATATCTGCTTTAAGATCCGCTTTAAGATCCGCTTTATCATCTGCTTTAATTTTGATATCAGTATCAAGATCGGCGTCCGACTTGTTTCTATAAGCTTGCACGCTTCATCTTCTCCTCTAATTCTTTTAGAAAATTCGGGTGATACATGCGAAGGTGGGGCTTCGGGTCAATGTGATCCATCAGCAGCAAAATTTCCTTACACAAACACGAAAGGTTATGCGCCAGATATTTGGACCTTGTTTCGTGGGAACCGTCATATGAAGGCAATTCTCTGCCCGTCGTCCTGGTCAGCGACCCGATACGGATGAACCTTTCCTTTTGCACCCTTGGGATCGGCTGTAATTCTCCCATTTGTGCAGGGTCTAAATCGAGCAATTCTTGTTCGTGGGCGGCATAATAACTGTAAATCTTGAACCCTTCGGGGATAAGACTCTCAAATAGGTCGCTGGTGCGGAATAATGCGGCGTCAACGGGCGATGCAAACACCAATTGATAAATTTTTCCCGTGCCTTGGTAATAATATCCCATTATACACAACATTCCCTTATCGGTTTCGCAGTCAATAACCATATTGTTCCCCTCGATCAACCTGTGACCGATATTCCATTCGATGAGATCGGCGTGCATAGCGTTCACATAGACCTTTAAACGAAATGAACATGTATCAATAATGTTTTACCGTTATAAAGAGTACACTTCCGTCTATGTTCTCGGTGCTATCTATTCCTATAACCGTCAGCAACTATTTACATGTTAGCATTTCTAAATATATTTTTATTTTTCAAAGATCTTCAAATTTCTGAGCTAATTGATTAATTTTTTTTAAGATATTCTTTCTTGAAGATAACAAACGAATTTTTTCGTAGTTCCTGTCTTTTTCATATTCCTTTTGTTTTGCTATTTCTATTTGAGGAAAATGTCTTTGAAACATAGATTCATCAGCTAAAATAGTGTTAAAAAGATTATCAGCTGTCACTCTTTCTATAATCTCTTTAAGTAGATTTCTCTTTTGAATACGATCAACAATCACCCCATATTTCTCAATCATTGATAGCCATTCTTGTGCTTCAGATTGAATATTTTGAAGTTCATCATGTTTTTTTTTTAATGCGTTTTTAAATTCTCTATTGTTCACAAATTTCTGTATTTGATCTTTTAAATTAGCTAAGTTCTTCGGCAATTTTATCCAAATTAAATCTTTTAATATACTTCCCCGACCATTATCTTTAAGCGCTTTTTCAATATTCTGTTTTGCACTTCTTATTTTTTCTGGCTCTTGATAATATTTCTCAACTATTTCTTCATTAATATAATCATTAAGCTGTTGTAAATCGTAATATATATAATCGTCAATTGGAGGACGGGCAAAGTATTGGTTAAATTTAGAAATTACTACTTTATTAGAGTAGTCAGGTAATCTAGCAATTCGGTTTTTTTTCAAAGAATCAAATTGATTAAAAATCTTTTTTGGCAAACAAATCGGGTTATCAAATTTAACAAAAAACGGTCCAAAATATTTATCATAAATCTCAATTTTGGGTAAATAAGCACGATCCGTATTATCGCGTAAATGCTTTTTCACCTCTTTATATTTCTCTTCTTTTTGAATTTCAGATTCAGATAAAGGTAAGAAGATTAATATATCCTTATTTTGGATATCACAATTCTGAGTTATTAATATTGTTAATGTTGTTGAAATAAACCCCTTAATATATTGAGAACCTCCTTCTTTCATCAAATTCTCTATGATATCAGTTTTATCTGGAGTGATTTTTTTGATTTGATTTTGTGGAATAACCTTCTGAATAATTTCGTAAGAAAAATAGGGAATATTTATAAAAATGTCGCCTTGTTGAATATTTCCCAAATTTTTCTTTTTATAAATCGAAATGGTTATTAATCCCTCCTTCGTATTCTAATATCTTTCATTTCTTCTTTTAATTTGATTCGTTCTCCTTGTAAAATGATTTCTTCAAGTAGAAGTTTAGAATTTTGATCCGAAAATGTAGGGAAAATTTCATTCAAATAGTCGATAGAGATCCATTTAGTTTGAATTTCATAATTTATTAGTTTTTTATAAATCATATCAAGTACTTGATCAGTTAATAAATCTTCAATAGATATTCTACTGCTTAGGGATGGAATATTGATAATTCCTTCAATAATAGTTCTTAAATCTAATTTGTCCTTAATTTTATTGTAAATGGATTCTTTAGAAGTATTGTAAAAAATAAATTTTTCAAAAAATTCAATTAATTCATCTCTTATATAAGATGTTTGGCTGGCTTCAATTTCTTCTTGGATTTTTTCTATTAGGTTAATAAATGTTTGATACGGATGAGAGGGGGTGGAGAAATTATCTTCAGAATATGGCACCCCACCAATAGAATCAGAATCTGAGTAATTTGAATTTAAGGGATCTGATGATCCTGCAGTTGATGCTTCACTTACATTCTCTATTGAAGACAATATAGAAAAGTTTTCTTCTAATTTTTTCCAGTAATGAATCCATTTTTCACTGAAATCTGAATCTTGAAGCATATATTATCAACCTTAATACCTCAATCTATCTGTAACCCGTATCTTTGGTCACTACCGATTTTATCTTTAATTAAGTCAATAAAATAATCATTAATCTCATCATGAATACTGGTTATAAACTTCTTAAAATTATCTATAGTTGAAATTTGAATATTTTTATTGCATCTATAATCATTCTCCAAAATATAGTAAATCTGGTTTTCTTCTAGTTCCTTTTCATTAACTCTCCCTTTTAATCGTTGAATAAATTTCATATCCTTGGTCTTTTTAACTACATACCCAAATGTAAAATCAGTGTAATCAATTTCATAGGATAGAGGAAATTCTATTTCCAAATTGAAATTTTTGTTAATAACATTATTTTTATTTTTCACAATAAATCTATCAATATAAAGAAGAGAAATTTCTGCAATAACCTTTAATCCAAGTTCACCTTTCAATTTAAAGAGAATATCTGAAACTTGTTTAAGGATTGTATTCCAATTAGGATATTGTTTGAATTGAAAGCGAAGAAAATCTTTTCCAACTGTAAATGAATTCTTTCCCTCGTTATCACTATAAGTTAAACCTTGGCCTGCGAATAGTTTCGTTGGGATTTTAATCTCTTTTTGCCGAGACATTTGTAAACTTGGTTCATTTTGGTAGTATTTTTGAACACATTGTGAAATCGTTTTACCATCAGATAAAAGTACTTTGATATCTTTCTCAAATTTGATTAGAAGGTTAAACATTAATAACGGTGGAGATCCCAACCAGCCCAAAATTTTCTTTTTCATATTATTCACTTTATATTAAATTAAATAAATCTATTTCTAAAAGTAATTTTTATTAATCCTCTCGGGAGAGATAAACAACCTATTATAACTCAAATTTAGCTTTTCTAGTGATTTTAGCGAGCCTATACTCTCCGGGAGAGATGACAACTTATTACCACGTAAAGATAACTCCTTGAGCAAACCAATACGGATACACAAAGAAAAATGACAAAGATATATATGTCCGAAATAAGTCTGACATGGGGGATCGATCTATCGGCATCCCTGACCTTGTGCTACGAAACAATGGCAGAATAGATATCATCTTCAAATGGCGTAACAAAGTAAATAGTAAATCCGTCGACCATGCTTTCCAGGTCGGAAATGACCCAGGGGTTCGGGCTAATACCTATGAGGCCAGGTATCTCATAGGATCAAACGGAGTGCCCCCGCCGTACGGAGCGGACAATGACAAATTCTGGTCAATGGACAATGAAGAACGCCGCGAAATGCACGAACTTATCCGCCCGATCCAGAGCCGGGTTAATGCGGAGATTGCAACTCTCAAGGGCAAGATCGAACGCGTGCAACAAGACAACCGTGCACTACAGTCCGAAATAACCACAACATTAAACGGGACGCCCGTTGAGGACTTTAAGAAATTCGGCATCCGAAAGGGATTGCTCCGAAAAATACTCCACAATGCAGCGTGTAATGCGCGGGTCACCAACTTGCACGAACATATCTCAAACATTACCTATAACGCGGGTAAAAAAATAATGGAAAAGATCGGTGCACACCTCGCGGACAATGACAAGAATTATGAAGAGCCGGTCAAATATGGAGTATTAGTCTACGAGGACAACCGCTCACTACAAAGCGGGTTAGGGCGTGGAAAAAGGTTAAACCGACAGATCAGCGAATGGGAGCGCGGGGAGTCCGTTAAGTTGTTAGAGCGTTATTTTCGGACCACACCGCATACGTGTTTTCAGGGTTCGAGTCGTTATTCATCGACCCGATGCCCCACATGCGGCGCATTTGCTGATAAGTGCTACATTCAATGCAAGCAGTCCAAAAAACCAAAAAGTTCCAAAGCGACGAAA
>WJKO01000245.1 GCA_014729055.1 Promethearchaeota archaeon
GATGTGCTCTGTCTTCTAATTTAACTAATCTTAATAATTCAAGCGCTTTTCTTTCTTTGCCTCTCTTACTCAACTTTCCTTGAAAATGCAAAGGAATCATAACATTCTCTAAAGCTGTTAATAGAGGGAGCAAATTATAGAATTGAAACACATAGCCGATATGATCTCTTCGTAAATCTGCAAGCTGATTATCAGTTAATGTGGCCATATTAATTCCATCAAGAATAACCTTACCTCTTGTAGGATAATCTAACCCCCCAATTAAGTTTAAAAATGTAGTTTTACCGCAACCAGAAGGTCCATATAGACCAATAAATTCCCCTTCTTTAATGTTGATTTCAACACCACGAAGAGCAGCGACCGCGGTCGTCCCAAGCAAATAAGTTTTATGTAAATTCTGAACAATGATTTTGTATTGAGAATCATATTCTTCTTTTTTCATTTCAAGACTTTTCGGACTTCTTAATACCAAATTAGAAACACCATTTTGTTTGAAATTTTATAGTTTTTTCTTAATTTGATTAGATACTTGTTAAATAATCAAATCTTTAAGATTAAAATTAACATTTCGTTAATTGATATATTTTACAATTCCTAAAAAAACTTTATATTCTGGTTTATTAGAATATTACTGGAAAATTAGTATCGTCTTTTTTACATTATCATGTTTTCAGCTATACATTCAAAATAAGCATACATCAACCTTTAACATTTAAAAAGAGAATAAAAATTATGTAATCTTGCCCCCACACACTCTACAAGCTTTTAATTCATTATACATTTCGCTCAAACATCGCTCATGATAATAGGAATTGCAGGCATTACATTGATATACTTTTTCTCCGGGAGAAAATATAGTATTACAATACGAACAAGCATCATCAATATCAACGATCTCTTCATCGGGTATTCTTACCATTTTAACTGGCCTACCAGCAAGATCTTCATTGTCCATAATCTTGATACTCTGCCCACCAGTAACACTCATTAATTTCTGAACTGATTTTGGTATTTTTAATAAGAAATAGCAAAAAGGACATCTAAAAACATTTTTTTCGGGAAAATCCGATCTTTCTGCCCACATGGATGCACAATGCAGATGGATCGGTCTTCCACAACTCGGACAGAATCTTCCACATGCATAGAAGGGACTTTTACATACTGGACATTGATTTTGATAACAGATTTGACATTTATAGTCAACTTTACTCTTCATCATTTCACGAATTTCGTTAATACTAGGTCTACGTAAATCAACTGAAACCTCTGTAATTAATTTTGGTATTTTCTTCTCTTTATTTGGATCAAAATAGTCCTCCGATTCTTGGGTAATCTTCTTGCTTGCAAATCCTTCTACACCCCGAATTAATGCTTTCATATTTAAAAAGAATGCGTATTCTGCTCTTGTCGCTTTCGCTATTTTTTTTAGTACATTTTTATCCTCTTCAACAGGTTTCCCACCTATTTGACAAATATCAATAAAAATTCCAAGTCCGTTGGCGAGTTTAGCCATCTTCTTCAGTCTATCACTCAGTTTATATTTAGAAATATCTGTTACCACAAAAATTCTGTAGATTTTTCCGCCAATTTTTTGTATCTGTTTGACTAACAACTGTAATGCGAATGCGATACCATCATCCAACTTAGTTTTACCCATAATTTCGAACTTTTTGAGACTTTCTTTGAGATCGTCGGGGTAATTCGAAAAATCGGTGAGCTTTTTTGTTCTAGAGCCAAAAATAACAACTGATATACTATCTTTTGGATCAATCGATAGCTTTGTTTCTATGAAATGTGCGATAATTTTTTGTGCTACACGTAGTCTACTGGTTTTTTTATGGGCTCTAACCATAGATCTTGAGCAATCCCATAAGATAACGGTATCTTCAATTTTCATATCACTCATTTTTAACATCCAATATCCTATTATTCAGATATCTATTATTCAGATAATTTTTTCTATAGATTAAAAAAACATAGAGTAAGTATCTATATGTTAGTTAGAAGTTGAGACTTTATAATTTTAGAGATATAGATCATAAATCTAATTCTCAATTCAATTCTAATTTCGTCGTTTAATTCTGATACTTAACTTTAATTTTTTTATTATATTTATGATAGTATGTTTTATTAATTATACAAATAATATATTCATATAATTATTTCTACCTTTATAAAGAAAATAAAAAGACTCAGGGATATGAGATGTCTCAAAAGAGAGAGAGCAAAAAAAAGTCTAAAAGAAAAGATAAAAAGTATATTCAGAGAAATATAATAAAATTAGGTAGTTCTCTGGCCTTAACTTTTCCAAAAAGTTTCTTTAAATCATTTAAAGATAACATTAAGAGTATTGATGATTATAAAAGCATAAAGGTACATACGTATAAAATTGATCCAACTTCGATATTAATCCGGAAGAATAAAGCGGAGTCTGAGACTCAAGTATTAAATGTAAACATTGAAAAATTCCCAATCGAATTACTAGAAAACTTACTTATTTCCTCACGAAAATTGAATGTCAATCAAGTAAACATTAAATATAAAGAAGAAGACTACGAAAAAGTATTGGAAACCATAAACAAGTTCGGTCCACCGATACATTCAAGCAATATAATGACCATAGACCTTAGTAGAAATTATAAAGACTATAATTTTACTGACCAAATTAATGGAATGACAAAAAATTTTTCAAAGATTATTGAAAATGCCCTCAATAAAGGAATAATTGATGCTAAAGAAAAACAACGAATTCAAACATTCCTTGATAGTATCGACGCGAGTTTCAATGAAGCGCTTAGAGTCTTAATCATGCGTTTAAAAAATTATTATCTATGGGATGACAGCAAGGGAACGGAAACGAGCGGGACACGAAATATTGTCAATACGTTAGGGAATCGTGTTTTAATATCTCATATTAAGGATATTTCTGTTGCAGCGTCAAATCTATTTTATTCACGAAATACTAAGGAAATTGAAAAGTACGCGCCGATTATAAGAGAATTCCCCGAATTACTGAGAATGGAGTGTGAATTGATATTATCCCAAGAGATAAATAAAAAAATCAATGAAATTGATGATTTACGAAAAATGTTAGAAAAACATGAGATGAAATTTGGAAAACTTATTCCAGAACGTTCAAAAGACTATTCCGTGAATGAAGAAATCATTACTTCCATGATTCGCTTTATATTTAACGCATTAGCGAATATTTTGAATATCATTTTAACTAGATGGATTGAAAATTCTGTAATAATGGAATAAACATTATAGATCATTCTAATTTTATTTTTTCATCATATTTTATCGAGTTTTATGAGAAATCTTAAGAAAGCTAAAAGACATACAGAAAATTATGCAAGATAGTAAGAATCTCAAAGAAATAAAAAAGACTAATATTACTAAGAAAATCATAGAGGATCTTGAAAAAATCGTTGGAGACTCTCAATGGGTAAATACAGATATTGAAATTCTCATGAATTACTCAATGGATATGACTGAACAAGTAGCCCCAACGTTGGCTGAAGTTGCAGTCATGCCTGATTCTACATCAGAAGTTTCACAAATAATGAAACTAGCGAATAGGTTTAAGATCCCCGTTATTCCTTATGCAGCTGGAGCAAATGTGGGGGGATTAACGCTACCACACGAAGGAGGAATAATTATTGATTTTAAGCGAATGCGTCGGCTTCTGCAGATAGATAAGGAAAATAAGTTTATTGTAGTTGAACCAGGATTCACATTTGGGGACTTAAAGCGTGAATTTATGTCAGGCGGGAGACTAGAAGGATTTCGCTATTCATTTCCATTTGCACCACCGTATACAAGCGTGCTTACGAATGCTCTCCTTAATGGACTAGGTTCATTGGGTGTTAAATATGGTTGTGCAAATAACTTTATCACTGGATTAGAAGTTGTTCTAGCTAGTGGTGAGATCGTCCAAATCGGACAAAATGCTATAAACAAAGGCAAATATTGGATTTCAAGAGAACCACTTCCAGATCTTGTGGGTATATTTGTAGCAACCCAAGGAACAATGGGTATTGTTACCAAGATTGGTCTCCATTTAATCAGACAACCAAAATACACAATAAATTATGCAATTTTACCGAAATCTGCGGATGATTTCCTTAGAAGTTGGGTTCATGAGCTCGATAAATTAAATGTGTGTGATGAAATAGGCTGCGGTTATTTTCCCGCAAAGATTGCTCATGGCATTATTCCGGATGATGATTTAATTGAACTTATGGGTAAACTGGCAGGGCTTGTACGAAAAGGAAACTGGGCTAAACTTCTTAGACTCTTAGGTTGGCCCTTACTTAAAGCAGTTACATTTAATAATCCATTTCCTTTAATCAAATTTCTTGCATCGAAAAATTTACTACCTTTACCTGAAGTTGGAGAAGACGAACCATTGATGATTTCTGGCATTACGATTACAGGAGAGACAAAAAATATCTTTAAAGCAAAAATAAAGGCATTTAAAAAATTCACAAGGAAACAAGAAGCACTAGTAATCCGACCTAAAGAATTTGGAGAACTTGCTGGTGTTTTCAACAGTATTCTTGATCTACCAGCACAATTACCCGCCTTTTATGACTTAAGAGGGGGAGGACTTACATGGGTAGGATCCTATATTCCACACACGAATGTCGCAGACGGTGTGGCAAAAGGTCATAAAATTCTTAAAAAATTAGGATTCTTTCCAGTGGTGGTGTTACGACCGATGAAACAAGACCACTATTTTGTTATGAGATTCATCATTGCTTTTAATAGTTCAGATCAGAAAGAGATTGCGAATGCTCGAAAAGCCGTTGAAAAAGTGGCTGACGTTGTTCTTGAATCTGGAGGAACCCCTTATAAGATGGCCCCGCCTATTGCAAAAAGAATATGGAAAAAAGCAGATCCATCGTTCTATGACTTTATAGCAAAAATAAAAGATTGTGTGGATCCTAATGGAATATTGAATCCAGGCAAATTACTAGTGAATGGAACACCGAAAAATCCCTATAAATTGAAAGATCTAACTGGAAATACGGGAGGGAATGAATGATGGGGCTAAAGGACGTTAAAGAATGGTTACATTATTGTGGAAGATGCAATTCTTGCAAATATATATACCGTGTTTATGAACCCTCATGTCCAGCATTTGAAAAATTCAAATGGGAACCTTATACTAGCTCTGGTAAAGTGTGGATAGCTCGAGATTTATTTGAAGGGAAATATGAATTGTCTCAATCAATATGTGATAAAGTGTTTGCATGCACGTTATGTGGAAATTGTACAATCCAATGTCAACAAGAAATTGGAGATCATGCATTAGATATATTTGAAGCTCTAAGGGAGGAATGTATTGAAGCAGGTTATACCATACCAGCTCATTTAAAGTTCAGAGAAAACGTAGAAGAGTTACAAAATCCCTATGGAGAAAAACATGATAAACGGTGGGAGGGTATTGATGATAAATATTTCAAGGATTCAGCTGAAGTGTATTTCTTCGTAGGATGTACGACAAGTCTCCGGAATAAAACGCTTTTTAGTAATATTTTGAAACTTTTAGATTATTTGGGTGTGGATTTTACTCTCGCCAGGGATGAATGGTGTTGCGGATCCCCCTTATTAACAACAGGTCAGAAAAAAAGTGCAAAATTCCTAGCAGAGCATAATACCGATCTGATTGCTAAATTAGGTGCAAAAACAGTCATTACGGCATGTGCGGGATGTTTCCGAACTTTGCATAGCCAATATCCCTCAAAATATGGACTTCTTACAAATCAAAATCATTTTAATGCGAATAAAGAAATAGTGGAAAAGACTAAAGATACAGAAAATGAAAAGGATACAAAAAATATTCGCGTATTGCACATATCTCAATATCTTAACGAAATAATTGATAAAAAAAATATTAAAATTAAGCATCCGAAGGAGATTAATGTAACTTATCATGATCCTTGTCATTTAGGAAGACATGTAGGTGTTTTTGAAGAACCAAGAGAAGTCTTAAAGAAATTAAAAGGTGTCCATCTGATTGAAATGCCTAGAAATAGAGATAATGCGTGGTGTTGTGGAGCTGGTGCTGGAGTTAAATCAGGATTCAAAGATTGGGCTTTAGAGATTTCAGAAGATAGGTTAAGAGAAGCGATGCAATTGCAAAAGACGCAGGATATTAATATTGATTATATGATAAGTACTTGTCCATTTTGTGAAAGAAACTTATCAGATGCCAGAAAATCATTGATTGATAAAGGAGAGCTCTCTGATTCGTCATTAAAAGTTATTGACTTAGTAGAATTGATTAATCTTGTTTTAAAACAAAAATAAGAGAAAAAGAGATTGAAAGAGAAGACGAGAAAACTATTCTAACCGAGGCCCAATAACATTATCTGGTTTTGCTTCTGGAGTCAAGTAGTAATGGATACCCATTGCTGCTTTCC
>WJKO01000246.1 GCA_014729055.1 Promethearchaeota archaeon
ACTTTATATCTCTGTTTTATTGGTTCGATATGTGACATCACATCAATATCTCTGCGATTATATAATTTTCCCACGTTCTTCTTTACTTTTGCTTCAAACTCTTCAATTCTATCGTATTGTTTTCTTAAAAGGTCATCCCCCGGAAGAAATATATCAAATTGAATGATAACTTGATCTTTTAATACATCAACTGCAATCTCATGAACGGCGCTACTTAAATCAAAACGTTGGGCTGTATCTCTAACAGCATCAAGCACCTTCAAATAACGCTCGCGTTGATAATTTTCTGGTGCATAATCTACTTCAATTAATACATTATGTCTATATTTAGGAAATGTGCGAATAAACTGCTCTTTAATCATTTGAATTTCATCTTGGATTCCAAAAGTGGATACATTTTCCTTCATAGTCACTAATAAATTTGCATTTAATTGATTTCCTGCCGTTCTTATAGCAAGATCCTTAACTTTTTTAACCTGCTCTATTTCTGTAATCTTTTCTCTTAATTCTTTAATTTGTTCAGGATCGATTGCACTATAATCTATTAGTTCATTGAAAGACTGCTTGATTACCTCTCCCGCTTGATATATAGAGATCAAGGAAAATACAAACGCTAAAATTGGATCTATAATACTGAAATTGAATTCCGCGAAGATCATTCCTCCGATTACCGTGAAATTTCGATAGAGATCTGCCCTAAAATTAACGCTCGTTGCCTTTATTGTCGTATTATCAAGTTTCTCACCTATCTGCTTAACTTTACGGGAGATAAAGAAGTTAATGCCTATTACAATAATTAAAGATATGAGCACTGTGAGTGGATTCCTAACTTGATATTGGTCGGTATAGAAGATAGTAATAATCGATCTATATATTACAAAAATATAGAGTCCAATTGTAATAATGGAATTAACCATACCAGTAAATGAATTGACTTTATAATAGCCAAACATGTGTTCTGCATCTGCTGGTTGACGACTTATTTTCAATGCCAATAGCGTAAGAAATACGATACCCATGTCTAGAATACTATCTAGTAATTCTGCAAGAAAAGAGACACTATTCGTAAAGAAAGAAGTAATCATTTTTATTGCGAATATTGATAAAACCAAGATAATCGAAAGGATTGAAGCTATTTTCTCTCTTTTTATCATGTCTTCCTTTTTAGGTGTTTCGCTGTCTTTCATACATACTAGAAGTTTTCTTTTTTAAAAAACGTAATTTAAAGAGATTTGATTAAGGAAACGAAAAATTAGAAAATTGAATAGAAAGAGTTTTTAATCTATACTTCCACAACTAGAGCTATGAAACGCTATATATCATTAGATTTTCTTAGAGGTTGTGCAATAATGGGGGTGATTGGATTTCACCTTCTAAATGAGAGTTATAACGCGGATCTTGCTGTTGAGGCGGCAATTGATGCAACTAATATACCCTTTATTTTACTTATCGTCATTTTGGGGTATATGGGTACATTCTTTCCCCTCTTTATTGCTTTGTCTGGTTTGGTTAACATAGTTTCAATGAGTAAACGAATTAACCGTAAAATTACCCCTGAAACGTCTGAAGATGAAAAAAGCAAGGTATATAAGAATACTTTTATCGGTCAGCTAATTCGCGGATTATTCATTATTATGATGGGTTATCTAAGTGAAAGTATGTTAAATGGAGGGCTCCTTAGTTATTTATTGCGTGAGGGAACATTTGCAGATGGAACGCTTCAAGGTGAGTTTGTCAGACCTTTATTTTTTACGCAGATTCTGGTCATGATTGGTTTAAGTGTTATTATCATATCAGCTATTTATATAATTTTATTGAAAAAGGGAGGATCGGTTTCTGAGATTGTTAAATTTCTTGGAAGATTAGCGATAGTAGTGATAATATTGACCCCAATATTAATCCTCATATTTAAATACGGAATGCCCGACTTTTGGGACCGTCCGTCTACCGATTGGGCTGAGCGAACATTCAGTTTAAATGTACTTTATTTCTTTTTGACACCCTTGGTTATCGACTTTAATCCGCTATTCCCAAACCTCGCTGCGATGTTGATCGGTACAATTATAGGACTAAATATTGCAGACGGAGACGTTAAGAAAAAGTTTTCTGATAAAATTATCTATTCAACGATTATTATGTTTGTTATTGGGTTCTTCTATAAAATAATAGATATGGTTATTGGGGATTCTATTGACCTATCGGAATTTCGTGTCGGTGAATTTCTATTGACAACAGCTGGATCTGTATTGTTGCTGATGATTATTATCTATATGGTGGATGTTCGGGGTAAAGGTAAGAAGTTTGCGAAAAGAACCGTGACCTTTAGGCGTTTTGGAATCATGACCCTGACTCTCTGGTGTTTACAATGGCTTGTGATATTACCATTAACACTACTACAGCTGATAATAAACTTGGTAACGGATTCTTGGGTTTATCTCCATAATGGACCATTCTTAAACCTAGGATTGTCAGGTTGGGAATTACTTGGCACCGTAGCATATGTTATGCTTTTTTACCACTTGATCCTTTGGCTATGGCAAAAGGCGGAATTTAAAGGTTCACTGGAATGGTTAACTGTAAAACTGATGTCAACAAAAAGACGAAAGGCAAGCGGACGTCTGAGCGGTTCATTGTATGAAGTCGAGTCGATCGTTGAGGAGCCAAAAGAATATTATGGTAGGGGCACGAAAATAGGATTAATTCTAATTTGGTTTGCATTTGCATTTTTCTATGTCATTTCAGCGATCTTAGGCGGCGGATTGTAACTATTGTTCACAGAAATACAATAAAAAGCAATGCAAACATACCAAAAACAATTAATAACCATTTTATCACAATATCTATATCTTTTCCTCTCTTAAACATATTTTTTACGACTAATTTTCCAAAATGGTAGATGGTTCTAAAAAGAATGATATGATCTAATGTACTGGTAAAAATATCAGCCAGCCCAAAAGGTAGCATGCTGACAATGTTTCCACGACTATATTCCAACATCCAAGCCTTTTTCTTAATGCAATAATGCTTTACCATTGATGAGGGTAAATATGCTGGTGAGCCGGGTCTATGTATTTCATTTTTAAAGACTCCCTCATATTCGCACAACATTTCTCCCTCGAAGACAAAATCAAATACCTCTGTGTTATATCTACCAGAATGCCCCTCTGTCCCTTGACATGTTCCAAATATAATTAAGTATTCTCTTAGCGATCCATGTAACAAGAGCATTTGTCCTTTAGCTCCACCCGCATGATTAAATATCCATGATCGCTTTTCTTTCGGGACTGCATGGATATAATCCCCATATTCTTCTTTTAATGCATCGATGATATAATCAAATGCTTGCTCTGTGGGTTTTCCAATTGCGTCTTTAGCTATTTCGTGTAATTTCTTTGGATCGAATATACATTTCTTTTTTCTATTCATGTATTTTTTCATAATTTCACTTAATCTTCTTTTCATTTGTATTGATTGCCTCCGAGTGCAGTACGTTTAAATACATAGTGTCTATCTTTTCAATTCTCGTTCCCTTTTTTTCAAATTTGTCGCCAAAACTCATTAAAAATTAATAAGTTTAAATTGATTCTTCGAAAAATACCTATGAGTTAAAAATGAGCGGAAGCAACCTCATCACCGAACAGACAAGACCATCTATCAAAACCATAAAAAAA
>WJKO01000247.1 GCA_014729055.1 Promethearchaeota archaeon
GCTTTAATCCTACCAGGTCTAGTTATGCTTACAAATTTATATCAGCCACTAATAACTATTGAACCGAAAGACTATCAGATAAAATTTAACTTTTGGGCGAATATCGAAGACCCCGCTGAATATTCTTCTGCTGAGTTGAATGCAATAAACAAGCACTCAGTAAATCTCGATATAGGTGCAGATCCAGAGACCATGAAGGAATGGGAAGCGCTTTGTCCCAACGTCACATATCGGATCATTACTTCTGGTTCAAATGTTGAAAATATACTTGAAAATGCACGGAATTATATATCGAAATATCTAAAATATGAAAATAACGGAACCTTAGATGGTTGGAGAGGATTGTGCTTCGACATAGAGGGAGATGACTTTGAGTTTAATTCTTCAGATGATACATTTCAAGGTTCTGCGGATCGCTGGGAAGAATTCTTTGATTGGGTTGATGCAGTCGAAATTACAAACAGAAGTGGGAGAGATATTTCGCTCGAATGTATAAGTACAGCCGCACCTTCCATTGATCAAGTCTTTGATGATGATACTGATATCCAAACTGAAACTATGCATTGCGCATATTATCCATTAGATCGATGGACAACATATGCCCCAATGATATATAGATGCGAATACAGAACAGAACAAGATCCCCCCTATGGATCGGTCACTGATGAGCCATTTAACACAGCTTTTGAATTTTATTCTGATCTCTACCAGCTCTGTCATAGTGTTGACAAGAGTCAAAGGGGGGTCTATCTGGGCTTTACAAATTGTTCTTGTTATGGAAGAGACTTAGATCAGTGGGAATATTATAGTTGGGGTGAGGAAGGGGGATTATGGAATCTTGTGAGAGATGTATTAATAACCAAACATTTTGAATTAGAGGAAGTAACCTTTTTCCTTTTAAAATCACATACGGATAAAACAGGATTCACGATGGGCGGTGTTTTTGAGGCCTATGGAGATGACTTTCTCGATTGGGTGAATGACACGGTAAATGGTCCAAATATGCCAGATTCCTTTACGATCCAATACTGGGCACCAAATAAGTATGGTATTGAAACCTCCCAATATGATTGGATATATGACGCGAATCGAATAGAAGGTGTATTACGCTTTCTATTGATGCTAATTGGGGCAATGTTAGCAGAATTTTTTATCCGGAGATATAATAAAACTAAAAATGAACTCAAGACCGCAGGAATACCAAAGAAAGTCAATAGAAAATAGGAATATTTATAAAAACAAGTTGTTGAGGAAGGGATAGGTTGAAATGTTGATGATACTGTATGAGAAGGTTTATATGATTCGTGGTGGAAGCGGGACGGGGCCATTTAACACAGATTATAATGTAAAATTGTTTTTTTTTATAATCACTTTGCTCATGGTGATATGGGAATTTAAGAAAAATAACAAGAGAGAATATATTGGGCTTTTAATAACAGGAGCACTGATGTGGGGGCTTGCAGAATTATTTTTACAACTTTCTAAAACCAGAGATTTTATTCCCGTCAGCCTTTTTGGCGTGGATTTACCGTTTATTATTCAAATTTGTATACAAGGGGTAGTAGAAGGAGCTTTTGTCGCTATATTTTGTATGTTTTTTAGCGATAGAATAATATTTATAGAATATAAGAAAGAAGATGATGGTAAAAACAAAAGACGGCTATTTTCGATTGTTTTTATAATTTTAATGGGGCTTTTAATTATTGATGCATTGAAATATGGAATTCAAACTCCAGATTATGGCGGTGATGTTCCGTCAAGACGTTCTATGTTTGAGCCTATCCCACTAACTTTTTTAGCAATAATGGTAGTTATTGATTTAATATTCTTGATTCGGGCATCATCTTATTATAAGAAGAAAGGTCTCTATATGACATTATTAATGATTGTCTTTGGTGCTGTTTGGACAATTGGTGAATATATAGCTGGCACGCGGTGGATTGAAATAGGGATAGAAGGAGCAACCAATCATGCTCCTCCGTTGGTAGAGTTTCTTGCGCTTGCATTTGATATCATCATCGAAATAGCGTTAGCATATTTGCCGTTTTTAGCTATTCCATACTTTCTGGTTTATCACAAACCAGAAATAATATTCGGTTTATCTTCGGTTTTCCTGTGCTAAGAATATGATAGAAATGATTTCGATTCCGAGAGTAAGAATACCTAAGAAATAACCAGTTTGGAAGATCACTGCTTTTCCTCCGAAAATAAGGAAAAATCCTAATGGAGCGACTAATGGAATTAATCCAGTCAACACTCCAGAGCCAATAACACGCTTCAAAGAAATTTTTTCATCAACTTTCAGTTCGTAGCGCTCCTTTATTGCGACTTCTGCACTACGCTGCATCGCGAGAGTTATTAGACAACCAATAACCGCTGCATATTGAAAATTTGCAAGCGCGGATAAATTTATTGTCATACCAATTGAAACAACCGCAAAAGGTATGAATGCAGTCAATGATGCAAAAACAAAAGCTATAATAAATAGAAGATCTTGTTTATCAATTGAATCTCTCTTATCAATCAACCAAAGTATGTTACCGGTTATTTTTATTCCAATTGCTAACATAAGAAGTGGATATAAAGCAAAATACATTTTATCATAGAATAAGATTAGCGATAATAAAATTCCCAAGAGAAACACTGGTGTCTTAAGTTTTGGATTCAAGTCAAGTTTTTTTTCAGATTTCTTCTCAAGATATGTAATACAAACTCCTGCAAATAATGTTCCGATAGCACAGATTATCACACTGAGCCCTATGATCTTATCAACAGCATAACCCAAGATAATTCCGATGATAATCAATACAATTGTAGCACTATAACTTACAATTTCGACTCTATTTCTCTGCATTTTCCGAGCCTCCTTCTAGTTTTCGCTCTTTTGAATTTCGAAAATAGATTCCTATTAGAATTGCAGGTATAATACTACCAATTGCGATGGGAACTGCTAAATATTCACGATATGCAAAAAACGCAGTACATTCCGGATCATAGAAAATATGAGTCATATTTCCATTCCCGTCCGTTGATTTTAGGGGTTCGGGGTCTAAGAGCACACCCCATGTATAGTATTTAAAAGATTCACCATTTATCTCATCGGTGTTTTCTTCAACCCATAGATCTCCTGTATTTTTTACTTCAGAAGTGCCGTTATCATAAAATACTTCATAATTATCTGCATTCACAATAGATGTTACATTATATTCGTTATTCGCATATACTGCCGTATTACCATCGAAAATAGGATCCAGTTTCTCCATTTTGTTCCAATCCCATAATGTATACATATATCCAAAATAAAAAGTCACATTTTCCAAGTTATCGGATTCAATAATATCAATATTTGTATCGAGTGCAAATTCAAGAGTTGTATTATCAAATGCTATGATTGAAAACGTATAGTCCACAGATATATTAAAGAAATTTTCCGAACCTACAGCATCATTCCATGTAACATTGGTAGTGCTGACATTCCAACAGAGCTTTTTTCCACTATCTCTGAAGAATACGTCGGAGATTTGCCATATTGCTGTAGCCATATTATCATTTTCTGAACCCCCTTCACCGTCATCTCCTCCATTTTCATTCCACACCCACGGACCATCAAATCGGACATTTACACAATAATAGTTTTGATCCTCCCCTACGTAATAGATAGCTAAGTCAATCTGTTTGTATCCATACGAACCAGTGGGGTTGCCCCATTCCATTCCGTATCCTTCACGGTATATGAAATCAACACCAATGCCTTGTGTAGGATATTTTATCGACAACCAATCCAATTGAGCGTTACATCCTGCACCCATTCCTAAAGCGGTACATTGATCCCATTCTTCTTGGGTTGCGGGATATTCATTAGTTTCATGTCGCCAAGTATAAGTGGGTGGTTCAATAGGTGTTCCATCTTCTGCATTAACTGATAACACAAAGACATGGAGTGGGGAGAGAATGAATACCAAAAGGACAAATTCTCCTAAAGTAATTTTTCTTAAGAAACTTTTAATCATAATTTTTCCCTCTTTTGACTATTAAGTAAAGATTTCATATCATAGTGTGAGATTTACTTTTATAAATATTTATATTGGGCAAATATGATTGATGATTTCAGTCTTCAATGAGTTAGCGTATAAACCCAGAAACTGCGGATACATTGACCGATTTTACATGATATTCATCGTGCATGGAAATCGAGTCCCTTATAGTTACGTCAGCGCGGAATGGTGCGGTAATGTATAAGGCAAAGTTCCTGTCGCTCATCCAGGACGTTCTGGTCTGTCCAGATTTTAGTATAATAATAGTGAGCGTGTTTAAATTTCTTTTTTTTTTCAAATTTGTCGCCAAAACTCATTAAAAATTAATAAGTTTAAATTGATTCTTCGAAAAATACCTATGAGTTAAAAATGAGCGGAAGCAACCTCATCACCGAACAGACAAGACCATCTATCAAAACCATAAAAAAA
>WJKO01000026.1 GCA_014729055.1 Promethearchaeota archaeon
ATATATATCAGTAATCCTTTGCCAATCTTTAGCCCATTCCTCATCCCATTCTGTTTCCTCGTTTAAAGATTGCATCTTTTCACTAATATTTTTCATTTTTCTCATTATGATAGCTTCAATCCATCTATTTAAATTTAGCCAAAAAAAGGGATAAGTATGGATGTAAAGCAATTGTCTAAAGAATTCGATGAGGCTTTGGAAAAAAGGGATTATCGTGAAATACTAGGTTTTTTCCACGAAGAATGCGAAATTGAAATTCTTAATAAAGTCTTGCGTGGAAAAAAAGGCGCTGAAAAATGGTTAGATTGGTTGTATGAAAATGCACCAAAAATACGCTTTGAACCTAGCGTGATCATATCCGAGGAAAATACATTTTATGAGGAATTTTATGCAATTGTGACATTGGAGAATGGAACAGAAATTCGTTCGCATCAAGCGGAAACCTTAATCTATGAAGATAACAAATTGAAGACATTACGCGTGTTCTTAAATCCGCTAGACTTCTCTGAAATTGTTGCGAAAGACCCGTTTTCCAATTGGATTCTAAAGACCATAAAGAAAAAAGCAGTTAAGGGATTATAATTTCTTTTTTTAGATTTGAGGATCTATAGATCCCGAGAACCGTTTTTAAAGTTGTTAGGGCTGTTTCCGCCGTGCTATAAAATTTTTTATCATACCAAACCCAATCTATAAATCCGTTTAATATCTTTGAGAAAACGATAAAACCATCAGTATCTAACCTATATCTCTTTCTCTGTATTCCATACCATCTAAGATAAGATAAAGGCCAGGGTCCTTTGTACTTTAGAGCACCATTTTCCCCATATATCTCTATTCTAACAATCCCTTTCTTCGGCTTTGTACACGCCGTGCTAAGAACTTGTACCAAGGCTCCGCTTTTAAATTCAATGATTCCCATCCCAACATCTTCAACTTCAACACCTAAATCACGATGCAAGCGTGTGTCATATTTACCCATTATTGATTTAGGATTTCCAAGAGCCCACAATAACACATCTATTGAATGACTTGCATGGATTAAAAGTGTTCCTCCGCCAGCACTTTTCCAGTACTTTCTCCATTTGCCTTGTTCATAATACTTTCGATCTCGATACCACGGCACTTCCACTTTCCCATATAATATTTTACCCAAAAGATTTTCATGACATGCTTGTACCAACGAATATACTTTGGGATCGTATCTATATTGGTAGTTTATACCAATCTTAATGTCGTTCTCTTTTGCGAGTTTAATAACTTCCTCTGCATCTTCAATTGTATGAGTGATCGGTTTATCGCAGAATATATGTTTTTTATGTTCTATAGCTTCTTTCATGAGAGGAGCATGTAAATGATGAGGAGTAGCAATATATACTGCGTCAAAATCAACTTCATTCTCATATAATTGTTTAGAAGATGTAAACCAAGGGACTCTTAATCCTTTTGCTCTTCTCTTTGCCAGATCTTCATTCTTATCAACAATAGCAACAATTTCCGCCCGTTTTAGCAAGCGAAAGATCCATTTTTGCGTATTGAATATCCAGCCAAGCCCAATTGCGGCAAATTTCATCTTCTTCTTTTTTGCCATTGATTCTCAATTTGTTTTGGTTTTTTTCCTTAATTAAGATTACAAAATCCAAGAAAATATTTTTACCTTATTTTCTTCTAAGGAGGTATGGCAAGCGAAATCAAAAATCGTGATGTTGATTTCTGGTATGACCTAATGTTGAGAACGGCAAAGAAAGCCTATTCTGCTATTAAGGAAATGGTCGGGACTAAACAAGCACGAGAAGTCTCAGAAGAGGGTACAAGAGGAGCAGGCGGAGATATTACACTTAAAATCGATGAGGTGGCTGAGCAAATAATTATGAATGAACTTGAAATTGCAGGTGTGCCGATGAAAATTGTGACGGAAGAAACGGGTGAATATATTATAATGGAAGATGTATACAACAAGAGAGGATTACAAGACGTCTTAAGTATTGATCCGATAGATGGATCTCATAACGCCGTTATGGGATTTCCAGTATCTGCTATATCAATAGCACATGCGAATGGATATAAATTGAAGGATGTTGATTGCGGAATTGTAATGAATATCTATTCTGGTGATCTATATTCCGCAATAGATGGACGGGGTGCGTTTAAAAATGGAGTAAAAATTACTGTGAATGATAATGAGACTATACGAAAAAGCATGTTTGGGATTAGTCTCTCTTTAAACGAGCCATTACCGGGTTTTGCTCAACGTTATTCTTTTATATTCAATACTGCATTAAAGATTCGTTCGTTTGGATCAAACGCGTTGGGATTCTGTTTTTTAGCAGAGGGTTCACTAGATACTTTTTTGGACTTGCAGAAAAAATGTCGGTCTTTTGATATTGCAGCAGGTTATATCATTTTAAAAGAGGCTGGGGGAACGATGTGGGATCTAAACGGAAAAATTCTTGACAGTCCATTGGATTTAACTACCAGAATTGCATTTATTTGCCTCAACAAGGGACTGGTGAATTATTTTAAACCAAAACTCACACAATTTAGTGAAGCATTTAAATCTCAGCCGAAGTTTTCAGATGTAATTTAATCAAAATTTAGAATTGAATTACAAAAAAATATTGGTTTCATCAATATAAATAACCAAGGAACGCAGTATACTAACTGTTGTTGGTTTTCTGGAGTGTTTTAACAGATTTTCTAATATCCGTAGCAGGAGAAGTCTATATTTCATTTTTAAATAATAGTTTTCTTGATTTTTGTATGATATGAATTCATTATATACATGAAACAATTGATCCCTCCAATAATTACTGATCGAATGTTTTTTTCGCAATTCTAAATCCGATTTTCTTTTTGCTATTTCCTCAATTTGTTCTATCGCACTCCGAGAACTCGTAAGTATTGATTTTTCTTGTCCACGTTGAGATTCGGGAGTTGAACTGACGTTTTCAAGTTCTATTTGCTCTTCCAAAAACTCCAAAGCGCTCTGGCGTGCGGTACTTCTTCCCCTACGAAGTCCGTTGTTCTTGATTTTTTGACCCGTGTCTGCCGTTTCTTGTTCCATATCTTTCTTTACATCTGATAATATCGTTATTTTTGGTTCAATTTGCTCAACTTTCTCTCGGTTATCCCAATCTATTGTATCTTGTTCAATCTCAGATTGTCGAGCTTGCATTCTTTCTTCCATAGATTCTTCTACTTTTTGCTTGATCGTTCCGATTGCTTTATTCATCTTCTTTCCGAAACGTTGCAAACCCTTTTTTGTAATTTTTAAACTGGTTTTAAGAAATGTTTTGATCTCTTCCATTGTTTCTCCAGTATCATGGGGTTTTGCTTTTTTCTGCTGTTTCTTTTGCATCTCTTGTGTATTTTGCATTTTTTTATAGGAGACATTCTTGCCTGATTTATTATTCATTTTATCGTCCTTTTCTGGTTTTTCTTGCCCATCCAGTTGTTCTTCATCTTCTGCATCATCCATTGGTATAAATTCAATTTCATCGTCACCGAATAGCATTTTTTGGAGGTTATCATTCATCTCTTTTTCGG
>WJKO01000248.1 GCA_014729055.1 Promethearchaeota archaeon
AGGTATATCGAGAAAACTGGTCAAACGGATTTTTGGATTACTTTAAAAAAGTAAAAGGGTATGAACTAAACCAATATCTGCCCATTTTGCGATTGGATCGCATTATTCCAAAATTATTTCTCTCAGAAGATTATAGCCGTATTATATATGATTACAAGCATATTCATTCGGAATTGATTTTAAACGAATTTTTCAGACAATTCTCCGATTATTGTCACAAAAAGAATGTTAAATGTAGAGTACAACCTTATAGCGCTCCAACAGATCTTTTAAAAGCATACGGCATGTTAGACATCTTAGAAATTGAAGGATTTGGAAAACGAGGAATTGGGACAATTTATTATGGAAATGTGGATCCAAGACTTGCCAGTAGCGCTGCACATATTTATGGGAAGAAAAATGTTTCTTGTGAGAGTTTTACGTGGTTAGGTGAACATTTCAGCGTTTCACTTGAGAATCTTAAAAGAGAAGCAGATCAAATAATTTTACATGGCGTTAATCAGATAATATACCATGGTTATCCTTATTCGCCAAAATTTGCAGGAAGTCCTGGCTGGGTTTTTTATGCATCAATATTAGCAAACCATAACAATACTTGGTGGTCATATATTGATCAGCTTAACCAATATATAGCGAGAAATTCATTAATTTCGCGTACTACCGTAAATGTAGCTGACTTTGCGGTATATATTCCGTTACATGACGAATGGTCTGGTAAACGGGGAATTATAAAAAAGCTAAGAATAGCGCTGAAAGAAAGTGGACATCTTACAGATTTTGATTATATTAATGATGATAGGTTACAAAATGCTAGTGAAATTATTGTAAAAGAGCCCACTAACATATTGAAAGTCGGAACTGGGAATTATATTGCCCTTGTCCTTTGGAATACGCAGTATATACCTTTAGAAACTGCAAAAGTGATTGAAAAACTCTATAATGATGGATTGAATATTATTCTTGTTGGCCAATATCCTACCAGCTCACCAGGTTTACTTGCTTCAACAAATGGCGAAGAACGTAAGGTTCGTGAGATATTTGAGAAAATTGTCAATGAAGATACGGATAAAGTAATTCAATTGGATTCTATAAAACATCTTGATGATCTTTACGATATTAAAGATCTTCAGAAGGATTTTATCGTAACCACAGAAATTAGAAATAAGGCTGATGAAAGCAAAACCACTAAAGTCAAATATTTACACCAAAAAGGTAAAGATGCTGATTTTTATTTTGTTGTGAATGAATTGCGGGAGCAAATAGAATTCGACTTGAAATTAAGGTCAGTAGGGACACTAGAAATTTGGAATACAATAACCAATACACAAGATCTCATGGTAGGAAACTCTGTCATCTCAGAAAGTAGCGTTATTAACCCCTTCACTGGTTCTAATAAATCTTTAAACTTGCACTTGCAATTAGATGCCTATGAATCCCGTTGGATAGTTATTAGAAAAGATAATAGAAGAATTAGAAATAATAAAGACAAAAAAAATACTCGAAAATACTCGAAATACTCGAAATACTCGAAAAAATACTCAAAAATACCTCAAAGAATCCCAAATAATTGGAAAGTAGAATTTCATATCAAGAAGAATGAGTTTCCAAAGGAAAAACGAAATGTTATCGTGAAAGAAAACTACACATTAAGAGATTGGAGCGCTGACAAAGATACAAAGTATTTCTCCGGCACTGCAATCTATACCAACACATTCATTATCGACAATAAATGGGTAAATAGAGGAGCAACTATTATGCTTGATCTGGGACGAGTTCACGAAATAGCCGAAATAATCATAAACAGAACTCATTGTGGGACTACTTGGTATGGAATACATCGTGTAAATATTAAGGATTATATAAAGGCAGGAAAAAACACGATAAAAATTCGAGTAACCAACTTACTCTTGAATAGGGTCATTGGATATGCTCGAAAATTTAAAAAATGGAAACCAGATTATTACTTCGTAAATATTACCTATCTTCCTTTCAAACCTTTCTTTATGAAATTACTTCCTTCTGGATTGATCGGACCTGTAAAAATAGAGTTAGTAAAAAAAATAGATTTAGATTAAAAATAGAGTTAAAAAAAAATAGAGTTAGACTAATTCAGACTAATTCAGATTTAATTACAAGATCCAATTACGAAGCATTCTTAGCATCTTCTTCTGTGGTTCGTGTATCGCTAGCATCTTTATTAACATATTTTCTCAAATAATCTCTAATATCAATTCCTTTTTTATTTAAGACAACAACTATTACTACTCCCGCCACTGCAATACTACCTAGTACAATAAGAACAATCCCCCACACTGGAAAGCCAGGACAACGTAAAAGGTCGTTAGAGTTTCTCCATGGCCAATTTACATAATCCCAGACATCACCCGAAGCCGTTTCAAAGGTAGAATATCCAAACATTTTCCATTGACTCATTGGTAAAAGACCCGGTGTCGAGAGAATCCATTCATTATCTGAAGCATCCAATGTCATTTCTATCATAATATTGTTATGGAGAATTGGGTCAGTGGTACGCTGGCTTGAATAACTGAATACAATTCTATTAGAATCTGGGGAAACCTTAACGAAAAAATTGTAATCTAAGTCATAGGGAGGAATATCCTCATAGGATGCATAAGTTCCATTAATATCAAAAAACAACATGATGCTCAAACCCATCATATTCACATCACCATTGAATGTCGTATTAAAATGGTAGTTCCCATTCTCTTCACTGACTTTCACGTTAATAATATCGTATCCGGGATAAAGAGTCAGCCCCGATTTACAACTTTCTGGTTCCAATGTCGTAGGAATATACAAGTAAAGATCATCAGATTCATCAGTATAGGTCATTTCTGCTGCTACGAACACTGTCGAGATGGATTGAATCATTGCAGTAAAAAAAAATACGGAAAATAATACAATATAAATTGTTTTATGCTTGTTTTCATCCATAATTCTCATTCTCAAGAATATATTTAGATTAATAGATTATTCCATGTTGATGTTTAAAAAAATACCGCAGCTGATTTTTAAAAAAAAAATAACATCTTTATCCAAGCGATAATTATCATATATAAGAAAATAGATTTATGGTGTGTTTATGTATGAGGAATGCGTATGCTGTGAAGGAAACACTTAAAACTAAGTTTTTCTGGTTCGGTATAATTGGATCAATCATCTTACTTATTGGTTTAATTATCCCTCAATTTTTTTATACTGGTCGTCAAAGTGAAAGATATTCAATGATAAATCATTTTGTCTCTGAATTGGGAGAACTGGGCGTTTCTGAAGGCGCAATTATTTTTAATGTGTGCACATTTATTGGAGGAATTCTATTTATCCCTTTTATGATAGGGTTGGGACAATATATGGAGAATAAAATTGGCATCATAGGAGCAATCATAGGTATCATCACGGCAATAGGATGTGCTTTGGTCGGAATTTTTCCGATGAATAGCGAGACATTGACAAATCATGCAATTGCGGCTCTCACTTTTTTTCAAGGAAGCATTTTAACAACATTAGTTTTCACGTTGTCAATCTTGATTCAAAAGGAAATAAAAATCCCCAAATTATATTCTATCGGAGGATTTATCG
>WJKO01000249.1 GCA_014729055.1 Promethearchaeota archaeon
TCAAAATTTATTTCATTCCAATCTTTTGGAACCTTCGTGGTGTCATATTCTTCAAGGAATCCTAAACACCCGTTTTTTAAAGGCATATCTGATCTCTCACCTTTGTTTCGAGTGATTTTACAATCTTTATCTGATCCTAACCACGTTTCAGTCCCATCCTTAAATGAGAGATATAAATCAAATATTACACCCCCTTTTCCTGAATTTGATTTGCTCTTTCCAGGTAATTTTGGAGGTGTATAATAAGCTAAAGCTCTGCCGTAGAATCTTGCGTTTACAGCTATTACATTTTCGCCAGACTTGAGTAATTCGCTAACATCATAAGTATTATAATACCAATAGTATTCTTCACATCGATTAATACCACGACCTATATATTCGCCGTTCACAAACAATTTATATCGACTATCAGCCGAGATATTTATTGTAGCCGTTTCTAGTTCTTTTTCAACTTTAAATTTCTTGCGGATGAGCATAAATATATTTTTCTCTTCTGGTTTAATACCTATGGTTTTTTCATAACCAGCGATACTTCTAATTCTTCTCGGCGAAACATATTTTCCCCAAATCCAATTACCGTGCCATTTTACTCGTGCATATTCTGATACATCAACCATAATTGAATGTCTCCCCCATTTCAAATAAAAATTTTCAAAAAAATAGAAATATGATCTTTAAAAGTTTAATAGGATATGTCTATAATTTTAACTTGGTTTGAAGATTTTATTAATAACAGAATATTTTGATAGATGGTGTAAAAAATAGACGATACAGACTTATTGATTGTGCAAATACTTAACGAGAATAGTAGAATGCCCTATCAAGGAATAGGAGACAAGTTAGAGGAATTATCTCCTGATGGGAAAGGTTTAACTGGTAATGCAGTTCGAACAAGAGTTATGCGCTTGATAGAAAATGGAGTAATAGAAGACTTTGTGTTTAAATTGAATCCTGAGGTCTTTGGAATAAGAACATGTTATGTTAAATTTCAGTGTCCACAGAAATTAGAAGCCGCTAAGCTAATTGACAAGAAGATTGGTAAAGATGCACGCTATCCCGAAATAATAACAGGTATTAATGGAGAAACAATTGTACATGTGTATGGTACTTCTAAGGAAGATCTGCATAAATCTGTGGAGGATTTACGAGCCAAACTGGGGAAAATTGAGTTAGAATTAATTATTCAGCGTTATAAACCCCCAATTAAAGAAGCCCGGATTAATCCGCCTTTAATGAAAGTCATACAATGTCTAAATGAAGATGCTCGAATGTCTGTATCAGATATTGCGAACAAATGTAATATGACAAGCAAATCAGTTAGATATTATTTAAAACAGATAGAAGTAAAGAAGATCGGGCGATTTTCGATTAATTTGCAACCCTATAATATTACTCAGCGAATATTTGTAAGCCTATTTGTTAGTAAACCTGATATAGATTATGTTCATTTTTCTACACTATTTAACAATATACGCAAAGATTTTAAGAATTCAATCGTCAAGGATTATTTATTGGTTGAACCACCAGGAATCTTTATTAATTTAACAACAGAAAGTCTGGAGGAAATTGATCATATTGAACAAAACATTACCTCTAGTTTAAAAGAAGATTATATATTTTGGAAGATGTTTCCTTCTCTAACCATATATCGTGATAACCTAATTCACGAAATTATTAATCGTAAATTGAATAATCTTGATACAATCATAGAATGAGTATTTATGGTCATTTTTAAATGATCAAACTTGATCAGGCAGGAACCATTACTGCCTAATATTACTATGTTCCTCCATATATTTAAATCCTTCGGTCATTTTGGGTTGCCAACCTATCAAGCTATCTGGATCGGTAAACGGAGTATCCTCTGTAGATTAGAATACTTTATCATTATTATCCAAGAATTTATTATATTTTTGAGGGTGGAATGTGGGATGTTAATTAAGTCCGGTTGTTATATAGATCATAAGCGGATTGTTATAGTGGTCAAGTTTGAGCAAAAATTCGTCAGCTGGAGAATATATTAGTTTCTTTTATTTGTGGTCTAATGGAACTACCAAATCTTTCCATTCTTGAAATCTAATGATAGACGAAGGAAAAACTATCTGCACTTCATCTATTGATGAAAGCATATATAATTCTTTTAGTAGTCGCTCCATTTCGTGTAAATTTTCGGAATAGACAAAAAATGCAACACCTGGCGGATCAACAAGGATGTAATAAGCAAGATAACGCTTAATTCTTTCTTTTATCTGTTCAATCTTTTTTCTTAAAATCTTGTCATTCTCGAATTTTATAATGAGAAAGTGGATGACAAAATTCCTGATTTTATTTGGTTGTAAGGTGATTGTATGTCTAATGAGTTTCTCTTCCATAAAGCGCGATAAATATCGCGATAATGTTTTCTTTGATAAACCGATTCGATTTGATAAACAATTGAGATCGCTTCTGCTATCTTCTCTTAAAACTCTTATGAGCTTGATTTCTGCTTCTTTTAACTCCAATTCCTTTTCTTGAAATCTATAATACAATTTATAATGTTCATGAATTGTTATATCGGCAATTTCAGTCTGCAGTTTATTAATAAACACATTAATCGTGCTTTCTGTTACACCTTCCTTGGAATTAAAAGGAAGAATAGCTATGATCGCACATCTTTCCTCTAAAGAAAAAATAATTTCATATAATTCTTGAAATTTGGATAACTTCTCGATGTAATGATCTCTGTATTTTTTCGGTATATCAACAATGAAGGCGACCCCACCCCATCCAAATTTCGAAAAATAAGGATTCGTCTGGTATTGAAAAACACCCGCTTTTTCTAGATCTTCTGATCGTTGTTTTAAAATATTGCCCGAAATTTCGAGATCTTTACCAAGTTGGTTAAAACTTGTGCGGGAATTCTTCCATAATGCTTGAATTAATTCCATATCTGTTTCGTCTATTTTGAATACCCCCAATATTTTTAGCTATAGCTTAATTTAATTAAGAATATTTGATAA
>WJKO01000250.1 GCA_014729055.1 Promethearchaeota archaeon
AAATTTTCACGGTATTGATAAATGGTATCTAAGAATTGGTCAAGCTCTTCGCCCCTTGTGGTTCCTTCCAGCTCGTAAAGCTTTTCTTTTTGCGGATTGATGGTTAATAATCGAAAAAGAATGTCTGAATCAATGAATAATAATTTCATGGGGGATCAATACTTCCAACTTTCTCGAATGACTTGCTTTATCGTCTTACCCGATTGCTTAATCTTTTCGTATTCCTCCTCCAAGATTCCCGACATCAAGGTAGAGAGAGCTTGTTTATCTTGGCTGCCTTCGCTCAACATGTTCTCAAAATATCTTTTTTTTTCTTGTTTTTCGGATATTAACTCGTTTACGTGTTGCATTGAGAATTTCAAACATTTTTCAATAATTTCTTCATCGGAGACATCCTTTCCCAAGCTAGCCTTGAATTTTTCTCTTAACTCCTCAATGATTTGTGGGATCTTTTTCTTCTCCACGCTCGTCATGAGTAAAAAGAGAACCTTTAACCTAATATATTTTTCGATCTCAATTGAGTGTTGATTAGAGAGAAGAAATGGCGTTCCCTCTTACCCGCACGAAATCTCTTAATTAACAATTGAGAAATTCTTGGATGTATTCCTCAATCGAACCTTTTTTAATGGCTCACGAGGGTATGAAAAAGAGTAAGATTTAAATAATCAGACATTCATTACATAAATGGAGAGTAAAAAAGTCTCAAAGAATGCAATCGAATGATTGCGTGAAAACTCACAGCAATACTCTCCACTTCCCCTTCTTTCTTTTCATTTTCGTTCAATCTCCTTTAAGTGGTCATCTAAAAAATGGATGTTTTCCATGTCCACCACGTTTTTTATTCTTCTCGATAGGCTATCCCTAAACGTCCAAACCTCAGCATTCTTGTTTAATTTCTTTATCCAATCAATCGCGGGTCGAAAATCTCCATCTCCGCTCACTAATGCTGCCGTGTCATAACGATCCTTGAATCCAAAAGCAACCATGTCGGTGGCTAGCTTAACATCAATTTCTTTTTCAATTCGCGTTCCATTAGCGAGAATTTTAATGAAAATAGTTTTTGAAATGATCCCCAACTTGTTTAAGGCGGCTTCAAACCTCTTTAATTTGTAAATCCTTCTTTTATTTCTCGTGTATTCGGTCCCGCTATATCGTATCATCTGGATAAGCTTTCTGTCTTGAGTAATCAAGTTCATTAGTTTCAAGTAATCAAATTTCCTCTTAATTTTTTGGAAATTATGAAACAGGTTATTATGATCTACAAAGATCATGAGTTCTTCTTGCTTAGACATGATCATCGAACTCCTTTAACAATGGAATTATATATTATTAGTTACAAAAGAGGTATTAATGTTTATAGAAAAAACAAGGAGTTGGGTCATTAATTTCATGATTTAGAAAAAGATTGAAAGAAAATCGGGGGGAAAGGGGCTAAAGCCCCTTGAAGATTGAATCATGACTCTAAGCTTGAAAAAATATGAGAAGAGAAATCCGAAAAAAGAAACAGCTCGTGACAAAGTCAACACGATGCGTGTTAGAAGTGAGAGCTACATGTCTTGTAGTCTCTCTTGAAATCCCTTTATGTCCACCGGTAATCCAACCCTCATGAAAAATCTCGCAAAGGCTTGAGATAAGTGTTCCTTGTATGGGGGTAATAGTTCGACTCTCTGTTGACCTTGAATCGACTTCTTCAGAATGTTTAGGGGGACGCCATAGACATCTCGAAAAGTCACGATGGAATAGTCCCGTTCAGAACCGGATATTTCACACTCATTCAGTAAATGGTAAGCCGGTAAGTATCCACGTTCCAGAGCTTCACTCTCTTTTCTACTTTTAAGATGGGGAAATTTTTTAACGGCCTTCCCTATCTCATGTAATGGGCAGACTAAAACATTATCCAGCTTATCATGCCTTAAATCACAAGATTGACTCATGATGATGACGTTATATCTTCTAATGATTATTTTAACGTTTTTATCTGTTTTTGTGAGGTCTGAGTCAGTCTTGGGGATTAATATGGGACAAGAATGAATGACTTCTCCTTGAACAAGAGGCTTCCCTTCATCGATCGTTCCATACCATGGGGAATCGCTCATTTTTCGTCGTCTTCTTGGGATAGGAGTTTAAAGTCCTCTGCAAGGAGGTGAGGTTCGCCTTCTTGAATTTCAACGATCTCTACGGATAATTCGTATTCTTCTTCGGGGGGTAAATCAATGTGCATGTGGCTCCAAATTTCTTCTGAATTCTCCTCTGGTTGGCTCTCATCCTTACTTCGGGTGGTCTTGTTGAGATCATCGATCATGCTCGTTGACATCTCCGTGAGATCATTTTTTTTAACCATCCTGATCAAATCTTAGGGTCATGTTTTTAATGGTCATGATTCCCAAAATAATTACAATTACTACATGTCATTGAGTTCTAATAAATTTACTCAGATTATTTTTAATGAGTCTGTTATTTCTAATGATGTTATTTGGTAGCCTTTTTACATGATTCCGATAAAACACGTAATCAATAATAAACATAATCAAGCTAAATATCGTCCCGATTATTATGATAATTATGAAAATCATAATAATAGATCCTATTATCATCAAGGTGATAGACTTTGATTTCGTGTTTTTCTCCAGAAAAAAAGTGCTTAAATAAAAGAATAAAGGAATTCCTATAAAAACCACGTTTATTACC
>WJKO01000251.1 GCA_014729055.1 Promethearchaeota archaeon
CTATTGATGGAGAGACTACGCTAAACTACTCAGAAACAGACGAAATAGGTGAAATGGAATCTTTTATTAATAATCGGAAAATAGAACATACAAAATACTTCGTTAGTAATGGAGATAACAACGACTCAATCTCGTTTATAGGCATCCCAGATACAAATGTCATGTGGGATCCATTGCAAGAAACATACTGTTGGTGGGATAGTGGAATATTCGGGACAAGCGGGGTATTCGGACCGAATCTTGTAATTTCAAACACCTCCTTAAAATATGATGTTTGGTACGATGCTTCGGTTCATGCCAAGTGTTTTCGCGTGAAAAATAAAGATGTGTCTGTATATATTGCACCAGAACAAAGTCCGCCCTATCGAATTAATACAGAAACATTTGCGGAAGCAGTCAGTAATGCTCATATCCGTTTTGTGAATATCCCAAATATGTATTTATATGGTGCTATACCAGAAGTGGGAGAGAATCAAGATTATGAACTTAATGTGAGCTTATACGCTGATGAATACATTGAAAAGGGACTCACGCTAAGTCTAATCTTTGAGGTTGATTTAGAAGAGGGAAATTATCATGTATTACAAGAAACTTATGAGAATGTTGATATCGAAAAAGGTTGGCATCAATATACATTTAAAACGACAAGTCCAAATGCGACAGACCATGAATACGGGGAAAAATGCCCAATTTATTTGAGAGCAAGACCAAAAATTACGCTTTCATTTCCCGGAGAATATAAAATAAATGGCACTTGGATACGCCCTTGCTGTAGTGACGATAACAATAATGAAGATACCAATAAACTGATTGAAACGCAAATCACCATTGAACATGTATCCTCACCTTTATATGAGACTCTCGAATATAATAATAACCTCTCTGCTTATGAATCGATTGAGTTAACAATTCCCCAAAATAATATATATGGAAATCAAACATTAAATAAATGTGAGCAAACTCTTATCAAAATGAATGCTTCTGGAAGTTATGCAGGATTGCTGATATACATAACGAAAAATCCCTTTAAGAAAGTATCATTAAATAGTGATTATAAAATACAAATTTTAAGAATGAGAAATAATGATGGTACTTTCCTCAATCCAAGTGAAATCTCCCAAACCCAGTTTCAAAGGACGATATTCCCTTGGGCTTCAGACTTTCCTATATTTAGTCTCTTATTTGCGTTTGTCGTGGTTTTACTATTCATCATGGTCTTGTTTGCGTCATTTACTAGCTCGACATCTTCTAATAGGAAACAATGTGTATTTTATAGAACATTATCTAAAATTGCAGGTAAAATTCTCGATTATATATTGTTAATATGCTCAATAGTAAGCGTTGGTTCATTTTGGGTCACTTGGTTGCCAAGCGAACTGCTTCCCTTAATAGCAATGACTATATTTTCCATTATTCTTTTATTTATTATCAAGTCATTTATACATAATAAATTAGCGAATCGAGGTAATCCAACATTAAAATTCGTCTCAAAGCATTATATATTCTACGGAATGATGCCATTGAGTCTAACATTATCGGGATTTGCACTATACAACATTATGCTACCAATAATCATCCATTCTGATTATTTAATAACCTTTATTTCATGTCTTCTTGCAGGATCCGTATTATCCTCGGTCAATTCTATTGTGATAATGTTTGATCTCGAAAAAAGACGCAAGGGAATAATCGCTCGGGATATTGATAATCAGAGTAAAATAGAGACGAGAGATGGCAAAATAAATAGAAAAGGAAATATGAATATCTTTAGTATCATACTTGAAGATTTAATTACGGCAATAGTCGTATTTATACTTCTTTATGACCCAATCTGGACAATCGAAACAATGTTATCAGTGGGCATTAATATCACTAATTTAATTTACTTATTTTAATTTTCATTATTTTAATTTTGCTTCTTTTACTTCATATTGGATGATATTTACCGACGCTGGCGGTAAAATCATCTTATTTTCCGAGATCTCAGAAATATCTCCCGCTTTTACTTTGACAACCTCGGGATCCTCAAATGTATTATGGTCATGAATATCTTCAGTAGCCAGAATTTGCCAAGATTTAAGAGAAATATTACCAGCCCCCTTTATATCTATTTTTACAACAATTTCATCTGAAGCATGCGAGTTAACCATGCTCACTGAGAGTACATTATCCTTTAAAGATGCTGAACCCGACAATATCGGTACTCGATGGATTTTTTTACTCTTAAACTTAGTCTTTACAGCTAAACCACCTTGATGCTCAGCATATATCTTATACACATAATATGTGGGGGTTAAAACCATTTTTTCATCTTTCGTAAGAATCATTGCTTGTAAAACATTGACGGTCTGAGCAATATTCGACATAACAACAATATCCGCGTTATTATTAAATATATCTAACGTATGTGCTGCAACTAATGCATCACGAATTGTATTCTGCTGCCGCAGCCATCGCGGATTTGCTCCCTCTTCTGTTTTATGCCACGTACCCCACTCATCGACAATTAAACCTACTTTCTTCTTTCTATCATAATAATTCATGATTAGCTTGTGTAAACGAATATATCCTTGCATTTTTCTTGCTTTCTTTAATAGTTCATACCATTGTTTTTTACTGTATTTAGTCGCTGTCCCCGCAGTACCGCAATAATAATGCATTGCGAATCCATCAATTAACGGTAAACGCCATTGTCCCCCGATTAATTTATTCTCACATAGATTTCTAAAAAAGCCACGTGTCCAATACACGTTATAATTGAAAGGACCACAAGCAATTTTATATAGATCTCCATCATTAAACGAATGGGCAAATGTTGCAAACCTTTTATAAACATAAGCGTAGTATTTTGGGGACATACTACCACCACAACCCCAATTTTCATTCCCGATGCCAAAATAATAGACATTAAATGGTTCGGGGTGACCATTTTTCGCTCTTAGGTTACTTAACGTAGATTCTCCAGTGAAGTTAAGATATTCAAGCCAATCTCTCATTTCCTTAGGGGTTCCACTACCGACATTGGAGCAAATATACGGTTTAGCCCCTACTAACTCGCAAAATTGGAGGAATTCGTGAGTTCCGAACTCATTACTCTCAGTTGAATCCCAATGTATATTTACTGTTGTCGGTCGGTCCTCGCGCGGACCGATTCCATCTCTCCAATGATAATCATCAGCAAAGCATCCGCCAGGCCAACGTATTACAGGTGGATTGAGTAATTTAAGTGCTTCAACAACATCTTTTCTTATTCCATCAATATTAGAAATAGATGAATCTGACCCGACCCAAAGCCCATTATAAACTAATTCACCGAGATGTTCTGCAAAATGCCCGTAAATATTCGGATTAATTTTTCCTTTTTCTTTTCCCAAATCTATTTTTATTTTCCCAATTAATGCCATTTTTCCCTTCAACTTGCGTTTTTTCTCTATTTAGATTATTTCTCGTTTAGATTATTATTATTATTTAAATTACTTTCTTTATGTATCCCGTTTTCTGCATTTCTTAATGTATCTGAATCAGCATCCTTCTCAATGCCCCTTACGATTTTTAGAAGGAATAATCCAAATAATATATTAAGAATGGGCGCTGATAAGATCAAAAAACGAGAAAATACAGTAGCACCACGAGCCAGGATCCCGTATACGATATCTGCGGGCACATCCATTAAGCGAACCGCAGCAACTACAAAAAACCAGCGATCTGATCGTCTACTGAATGTAGCGATAAGCTGAAACAATAAAAACACTAACCATAAAACGCCCGTTCGTATGATATAATCCGTGGGTATTTCGCTCGCGGGTAAATTCGGATGGAATATTGCAGCATAAAATTCCGAAAAAAATACAGCACATCCACCTAGAATAACGTCGACAATGACTAGTATTGCACAAGCTATTCGCCCATTCTTTACATTAAATAGCTCCATACATATAAATTACCTTCAAAGAATATAAATCTAAAAAAATCGAATTGAGTCTATTTTTTCGATTTCTTCCGTTTCTTTTTAAGTAAATCATTAATTTGATCGACGAGCTTTTTCAAATCATTACCTTTTTCAGTTAAATATATTATTTTATCGTAATCTTCATTTAGTTTATAAGCAATCAAGCTATATTTAAGTAAATTATCTTTGCTGCGATAGAAATCATTGAGATGCATCTCTCTTGCTTTTAATTCATTGTAAAAATCTTTTTCAAGATACTCATTATTCTCAGCATTAAATAAGATATTTATACTCTGTTCAAATCCTCGTTTTCGATAAATTTGAAAAAACTCAGATACCTCTTTTCCGTCCATTCTTATTCAACTTCTGGTTTATCTATATTTTACAAAACCATCATTTTAATACTTTTGTATAGAAGAGATAACCAACTCGAGAACCAACTTGAGAATATCAAGGTTATTATTACGGATAATGATACTAATCTTCCAAACGAATCAATTGACAAGATACTCCTATTTGATTGTTTGCATTTAATCAAAGATAAATAAAGATTAATGGAGGAATTACATCGCGTATTAAAGCAAAACGGCAAATTAATTCTATTTGTAGAACATCGAATGGATCCTATTGAAGCAAAGAAGACATTTTTAAAGACTGGACTCTTTAAGCTCGCTGATGATTACGTAGATATGATAGGAATTATAAGCGGATTGTTGATTTACAGCAGAACATAGCCTATATATAAATTCCAATACAATAGATGACAGTTGTCTATAGTTAAGTTTATGAGACATTGAAAACATCTTATTTTGAGGTATAGCTAATGTTAGAAGAAATAACAGCGTGGATTACCACGAATATAAATCAGATATTGGTTTCTGCTGTTGCAATTATTGTTGGTATCATCGTAAATCGGCTAGCTAAACGGCAATTGAGGAAACTTGGAGAAAAACAAAAAATTGAAGAAAGTCTGCAACAAAACTTAGCAAAAATAATACGCTTAGTCATCATAATCACAGTATTGTCTGCAATTCTTTCTCAGTTTGCTGAAGCAATCGGTTTGATAACAAGTTTATTTACACTTATTGGTGGCACAATCTTCGGATTTGCAGCCATAAACACGTTAGGAAACGCAATTGCAGGATTAATATTAATGATAAGCAGGCCATTTAAAGCAGGTGATCGAATTCTCTATGAAGAAAAAGCTGCCGATGTGCTTGCCGTTGATTTTATGTATACTAAACTCAAGTATCTCGATAAAACAGTGGTTATTGTCCCCAATCAGACTCTAATGACGACAAGCGTCACAAATTTACATAAAGGAGAGGGTTATGTGAGACGAGGAGTGGCAATTACTGTTGATTATGAAACTAAATCAGATTATATAATGGATAAACTGGTCGATGTAGTGAAGTCTGTAGATGGAGTCATCGAGAATCCTGAACCAAGACCTATACTTTCAGCAATGCTGGACTATGGAGTGGAATACAAATGTTTCTATTCGGTAGAGAATATTAAAGATATGTACAAAATCGACGGAAGAGTGCGAAAAGCAGTACTAGATATGTGCCAAGATAATAATATAGACCTATCTATGCCCGTCTTGTATAAAAAAGTATAATTCGGTAATTAGATACGCTTCATGCTTGATCCGATTTTGGGTCAACAGTGGCACAGTCTCCATATTTTTTTTTAAAGCTTCCAATAGAGTCTTCAATAATAACATGTGCGGCATCTCTACCTTTCCAAGTGCGGACATCGGCATATGATGTTTCTTCTAATGATTTATACGTTCTAAAAAATTCTTGAATCTCGTCTAAAAAGTGTTTCGGCAATTGAACAACATCTTGATACTCATTATAATGAGGATCATTGATTGCAACTGCTAAAATCTTCTCGTCTAATCCTTTTTCATCTTCCATTATAAGAACACCAATAGGTCTACATTCAATCAGTGTGCTGGGGGCAGAGGGGTTGGATATTATAACTAGGACATCCAAGGGGTCCCCATCGGATGCTAATGTGCCAGGAATAAACCCATAATCTTGGGGATAAATCACAGAACTATGTAACGTACGATCTAAAACCATAATATTAATTTTTTTAGAGATTTCGTATTTATTCTTAGCGCCTTTTGGGCACTCAATAATCGAATAGACAATATCTGGCGCTCTGGGACCAGGTGTTATTTTTTTCCAATACAGCATTTTAATCATTAACCTATAGACTACTATTAAAATATCATAATTAAACGGGTTTATTTTAGAGACCGAGGCGCTTTTTCAATAATTCTTACATGTGCCGCTTGTGGACCCTTTCTACCGTCTTCAACTTCGAATTTAACTTTATCTCCAGTATATAAGGCAGTAAATTCGCGTTTAGTTTGTACGATAGCCGTGTAATGCACAAATAAATCGCCAGAGCCATCATCGGGTTCAATAAATCCGTAACCTTTCCGTTTATCAAACCATTTTACATGACCAATAGGCATCTTAAATGAACCTCAATTAAATGTTTTAATGGATTGAATTAAATGTTTTTGAATTAAATGGATTGAATTAATGGATTGAATTAAATGATTTATTTGTAAAATCTCTATTTATAAAATCCTATTTATAAAACTTCATTTATAAAATCAAAAGTTTATTTAAGTAAAACATCACAAGTTAAACCATGATTCTTGAGTTAGATTATAATTTGTGGGAAAAATTGCCGGGTTGGATCGCGGTTATTATTGAATCAGTCATTATCTCTTTTTACATGTATTTCAAAATAAGGAGTAAAAAAGAGTTAGAATCTACAAAAAAAGTCGTTGATGGTTATATTGCATTTATACTCGGTTTTGCATTATGTCGACTTTTATTTATTTTTAGTGATTTCGAAAGGGATTTAAATGATATATCTCAATTATATACGCAGTTGGTACTCATAGGTTATATTGTGAATATTGCAGCATTTGTTTGGCTTGCTCACATTATGGAATTTTATTTATTACGATCTAAAACAAAGTTCACTACAAAATTATTTGCTATACTGCTTTCAGTAGTTATAGTTATGCTATTTTTAACCTTAATATACTACAATGAGGATTTAATAATCAGTATCGCCAGATACACATTATATGGTGTTTCTGGAATAGCAGGATTCGTGGTATTTCTGTTTTATGTAAAACTTATTAAAGATACAGTCGGAGTCATTAGGAAGAAGTTCATTATTATGTTTGTAGGTCTCTGTTTTCTATTTGGGGGAATGATCATAGATGCAGAAATTTTACAAAGGTTTTACCCTATTTGGCTGCCGTCTATATTATCTGGTATTGGTATTCTAGTTTTTGCACTTTCTCAGAAGTCTACTGAATAGGAAAACAATTATTTTAGAATTCCTCCCGCTTAAATCCAAAGAGTAACAAAATTGCCCCTACTATCGAAATGCATCTTACGGCGAACGGAACTATAAACTCATCAGCCCTGACCCAGCGATACATTGTATCCACAATTATACCAAAGAATAAAAATCCGAGACCAAATGCTACCATAAGCGCTTTTCTCTTCACAATACCCGCTGATTTCCTTGCCAGACTAAGATAAAATACCCCCCAATAAATAATAATTAATGTAAACGGCACTTGAGTTCCATATACAATATTTTTAACCAATTTATGATATTCGTCCGGTATTAGAAATCCAAAATAAGGAATTAAAGAAATGAAAAAACATACGACAAGAACAATGGTCAACGTATGTCTTTGTGATCGTGTTATATGTGATTCTATCTGATAAGAAAGAACAGAGAAACCAACCATCAGCAATGTTATTATGATATAGAAGGAGTTTTTCCCGTATGTTAAGAATTGTTGCTCTTCGGGGAAGAGGTCATATTTTCCTAATACTTCTGTTACATACATCGTCGAGACATCGATAGCTCCGTTTAGAGCAACGAATAACATGAAAATACCAATTCCAATGCAATATTTTCTCAAACTCTCAACTTGTTTATTTTTCTTAGCTTGTAGAAAGAAAAATCCGGAAATAAATGCAGAAAAAATGAATAATATTAGATTGGCAAATAACCATAATTCTTTCATCATTGAAATGATCCCCTTATCTTTTCATTGCGTTTCTCTAAGTTATTAATGTTTTTAACATTGTTTTTCATCATGTCTTTTTTCTTGACTTTTTTAAATAGAGTATGGAAAAAACTAGAAAAAGCACAGCAATGACTCCCGAAATCTGTAAATGTCGTGCGAATCCAGAAGTTCCAGTCAATGTTTCAAATAGAAACGTGGTTATTGTTGTACTAAGAAAACTAGAAAGCCATCCGCCAATTCCAACTCCGATTCCTGCATGTTTTGAAATATTATTCTCGGTTGATATATCTGACCAAGCCATAAAACTATTAATGGTGTAGAAAGAAACCGTTGCACAATAGATGCTTGCTGTGATGTATAATAAGATCCCAGTGGGATATAGTGAAAAAAGAAAATCTCCTATAACAAAGCCTATTAAGGCACATAGAAATACGATTTTTTCATTATATTTTTGGTATATAACGCCCATTATCAACGCAGAAAATAGATGGGTGAATCCTATTAGCAATTTTATGTATATATCCCCGTGCCATGTCACATCAATTATCATATCTTCATTGATTACCCGTAAAAACCCGAAACTATCTACAAAATACACACCAAACATCAAAATAACAATATAAATAAAACTATGATAAGTTTCTTTATCCTTAGTAAATCTACCAACGTAATCCTCTCTATTCTCATCATTAATCTCATATAAGGAAAAAATATCCTTTTTTAGTAACATAAGCCCCATAAGAAGAATGGATGGACTCATAACTATCATCGCTTCTATCGATAAATCTTCAATTGTCCAATCAAAAGGAGATAATGCTCCAATTAAATAGGCAACCCCAGTTATGATCCCAGCAACATAACCTCGATGTTTAGCAGGAATTAGAAAATACATAAGAGAATACGTTAAAGGAAAGAGAAACCCTAAGACCGCGCTAAATGCAATGATCCACAAAGTAAAATGAATTGGCTCCGACATAATAAATATTCCAACCAAGATCCCGCCTTGAATGATACCCCCTCCTATTAAAAACTGTATTTTTCGTTTGAATGTATATTTATGTTTATCAAAAAAAACACCAGAAACAACAGCAGAGAGACACGTAATGATTGCCATTAATGCTATATTTAGATGCACTGCTTTTTTTGGAATATTTAATACTCGTTCACCTAAATCTGGAATACCGAGTTGGATGAATTTAAAGGCTACAATATACCCCCCAATAAGCGCACTACATACAAATAAATAAGGAAAATATTTTGCCCAGAACTTGTTATTCTGATCTGATTCTGACATATTCAGTTATCTCCATCTTTCAACGCAATACAATATATGCGATTCTATAAAGTTTAATTGCGTTTTACATATAAATAAATGATCCCAAAGCAAAATATAAGATACAAGTAAATCCGATTGGATTGAAGAATTGAATAATCGAAAGGATGAATAAAATTGATTCCCCATTTCTTGCCATTCATGCGACGAATAATTCCTAAATTCCTAAGATATTATAATAGACTCGAAGTGAAAGGAATTGAGAACATACCGAAACGAGGAAGCGCTATTATAGCTCCAAACCATTCTGGGGGATTTGATATGGATAATTTTGCAATTATGAGTTTATTTGATTTTGTTAAAACAAATAATCCCCTCAGAAAAAGAGTTTGGTTATGTTATTGGGACAAGTGGGCTGTTGAAGAGCCAGCTTGGGCACCATTGGTGCAGCAATTTTCGCCAATTCCTGTCAGTTTAACCGGAAAAGGCATCCCTTATACACTAGTTGATAAAATAGTTGAAACCGGTGAATTGATAGCAATTATGCCCGAAGGCCATTCAGCGAGTATTCGAGAAGGATATCGTTTGTGGAAGTTTTATCCTGGTGTTATAAAATTACACTTAAGGTATAAAATTCCAATAATTCCTACGGCGTGTGTTGGATTTATTAAAGCATTTCCGATCTTGACTAATATATATAATCCAAATGTAGTTCCGCCGTGGGAAAATGAAATTATGTCCCAAATATTTCGGCCGAAAAAAATAATCATATCCTTGGGCAAACCTATGTTTTTCAAGGATTATTATGATACAGCACTTACAAAAAAACAATTATTCAGATTAGCAGCAAAAGTTCGCACGCATGTAAAGAATGAATTATCAAAATTCTACAAAAATATATCGGAGCAGCATCCATATGGAACAAAAAAATTATTCTAAAGAGCGTTTAAAGAGGAATTCTAATTTTTTAGGAGCCCCGATTGATCAGATCGAAGCAGATCTTAAGGATCCGTCAAAGAGATATCAGCCTTTTGCGCGTTGGTGGTGGTTTGGAAGTGCAATCACCGAAGAAGAATTAGAATACGAATTAAATCAAATGGATAAAAAACACTTTGGCGGTGTAGAAATTCAACCAATTTATTCCGCATTGAAGGAAGATGCACTAGAAGGCAAAAAATTAATAGAGTGGTTGAGCCCAAAGTGGTTAAAACTCGTAGATTTCACAATAAAAACTTGTAAAAAACTTAAAATAAAAGTAGACCTAACCTTTGGAAGCGGATGGCCGTTCGGAGGTCCACATATCAGTAAAGATATGGCAAGTTCTAGACTTAAATCAAAAAAAGTGAGTATATGGGGGGGTAAACAAATAACAATACCGATATCGAAGTTATGCCCTGAGGATCGCCCTTTAATAGCTGTTGTGGCTATAAAGTCCTATTTAATAAAAAAGAAACATGACTCAGTCACCGATTTAACTTCCAATATTAAAAAGAATGGGCTGGTCTGGAATGCACCAAAAGGACATTGGCTGATTTTCGGATTCTATGTTGGATTAACAAATCAAAAAGTCAAGCGCGCTACACCGGGTGCGGAAGGTCTTGTTATGGATCATTTAAGTAAAGACGCATTTATAATTCACGCAAATCACATAGAGAATGCTTTAAATCAAAAGTTTATGGGAGATTTCGGCAAATATTTCCGTGCTTTTTTCTGTGATTCATGGGAG
>WJKO01000252.1 GCA_014729055.1 Promethearchaeota archaeon
GCCCATAGGATAAGCCATATTGCCCGCCGCTTTAATAATCGTTTTACCTGTAGCTTCCCTGAGAGCGTCAACCAAATTCTTATCTAAATTCATTTCATTTTGAATTTCTTCCCATTGGTTATGTGTTAGCTGGCTTAATTCAAAGATATCCCCTTTTGGAAGCGCAATTCCATCATTCAATGTGTTTCCTATTTCCCCAGCATTTACTCTTTTGACTTTATCTAGAGCTCCAGCCATTTCATGCGCAATCACCGCTGATGAAGTAAGTACTCCATCTATTATGTCTTTGCGAATCAACTCAGCGATTAATGTTGTAACGCCCTCATGAATATTTGGACCACTCCCCGTTACTACAACGACATTTTTATTCTCTTCTTTAGATTTAACAATAGCAGAAACAGCTTTATCAATTCTATCTCGATAAAGGGGGTGAAATTTCTCATAAAATTTTGTTATTAACTTGATATTCATATTTAAGATTGAGGATGGACATATTTAATGGTTATTAGCATATTTAACAATAAACATATTATATTGAATAATAAATATGTGGGTGTTAGGTCCCTAATATATTCTACGCTTACATATTAACCAGATATTTTCTCAAATTTTAAATACTTCACGACAAAAGTTATTTTATCTAATAATTTCAAAATAAACCATATAAATAATCAAAAAGTTATTTTTCGGGTTTTTTTAATTATTAAGTGTGTGTAATGTTTATAGAGTTATTAAATCTATGGACATATTATCAGAATTCAACCAAATAGGTGTGTATAGAAATGACTATGAGAATTGTTACTATAAATATTCCAAAATATTATTTAGAAGCATTTGAAGAATTAACAAAAATGGGGCTCTATAATAGTCGAAGTGCAATTGTTCGAGATGCATTAAAAGATTTTTTAGACAAAGAACTTAAGTTTATCGAGGATTTAGAACCAGAAAAGTTTGCTAAAATTAAGTCGATGCAAACTCAAAATCTTGCATAAATTTCCCAAATATTTCTCTTTTTTCTTATTTCATGCAAGATTTTCTGAAGATCCTTTTTTTTAAAGAAAAAATATAGCGCATTAATTTTAAAATCATAGTTAATTCTAGAAAATTAAGAAGATGTCTAAAGAGAAGAGTTACGACAAGATTGAAAAAGAATTAAAAGCAGACGAAATATTGAAAGAAGGACAATTAATGGAAGCATTAAAGTTATATAAAGAATCTTATAATATCTACAAGCAAAAGAATACATTAGAAGCATTGGCAATGGTCTCGAGAAATATTGCCAGAATATCATACTTAATTTGGGAGAGAAATCAAGCGTTCTCTTTTCTAAGCAAGGCTGAGAAACATTACACTGATTTGGGTGAAAAAATAGAATTAGCAAAAGTTTTGGGAAATTTGGGTTCCTATTATGCAAACAATCAAGAATATAAGCGTTCATTACAGTACTTAGAAAGATCTCTGGAGTTATTTAAAGAGAATCATTACAAAGAGGGCATAGCGATTGGAAGTCTGATGCTCGCACTTGCAGAATTTCACAATAAGAACGACGATAATGCTTTAAAGTTATTAGAAACCGCTAAGAATTATGAAGAGACATTTGAGAATAGTGATGCAGCAGATTTTTTCTATACCCTCTTAGCAGAATGTGACTATGTGCAATTTAATCTAGATCGTGCAGTAGATAATTTCAGCAAAGCACTTGATTTTGCTGAAAAAATAGGAGATAAAGTTTCTGTTGCTGGTATCTTAATTCAAATCTCTACGATATATTTAAAGAAAAAAGAAAAAGAAAAATTTGAGGAATATAAGCAAAAGGTAGAAGATATCTATAATACCTTCGATACTAAAATACCATTAGCCGATTTCTATTATTTGCTCGTTCGTAATTACATAATACTTGGGAATATCAAGGAAATAAATAATCTTTTAAAGAAATGCTATGAAATCTTTGAGGAACAAGAAAATGAGCGAGGTATGGCAGTTATATTGCGGGAAATGGCTTTTGAGGACGGGTTTATGGGAAAGTCAGATGATTTAATTAATAAAATTAAAAGATCAAACGATCTATTGAAGAAGAATGAAGACTTCTTGGAACTTTCAAGAAATACAAATTTGCTCATAAAAACCTACTATGATCTGAGTAATCTCAAGGAAATGCAAATTCAAATCGAAAACGCGGAAAAATACATAAAATTGTACGAAAATGAGTTTCTCACAGCCCAAACATTGACAAAATTGGCAAAATTTCTATCACAAATTGAAAATTATGAAGAAGCAATTGAGAAATATGAAGAATCCCTCCAAATATATCAGAATTTATCCGATAACAAACACATCGTTTCGACGTTATTGGATTTAGGTCGGATGGCTTTTCTAATGAAAGAATTTAATAAAAGTCTCAAATACAATGAAGAAGCTCTTGAAGTATCTAAGAAGGCAGATTATCATATAGGGATTGCAGATTCTCTAATGGCAATCGGTTCGGATTACTTTAGCTTAAAAGATTACGATAAAGCTCATGAATCTCTTCAATTAGCACTAGAAAAATGTAAAGAAAAAAAAGATGAAGAAGGTATTATATTGGCGTTGAAGAAAATGAGCGGTTATTATGTATTGAGAGAGGATTTTGATAATGCAATCGCAAATTTGGAAGAAATACTAAGTATATATGAAGATAATGGAGATATACAAGGGGTAATAACTGCTCTATTTAATATAGGTGGTAGTTACGAATCAAAAGGTGATAAAGATCAAGCATTATCTCACTATAAGCGAGCTCTTATGCTATGCAAACGAACACAAAATCCCTTAGAATTAAAAATTAAAAGTATTATCGACAACCTTCAGAAAGAACTCAAACCACCACCAGACTATTATTCATGAAAAGAAAATAGTTTTTTATTTTATGTTTTGAGTTCGTCTTTGAGGTAATTCCGTGCTATATAGACATGGCATCCACGTTGGGGATTCTTTCGTGCAAACTCTTGATGATATTCTTCAGCCCGATAGAATTCTTTGGCAGGTGTGATCTCAGTGGCAATAGGTTTTCGATATTTTTTTGCTTTTTCGTATTGTTTTTTAATCCGTTCCGCTATTTCTCGCTGTTCGTCAGTGTAATAGAAAATAGCTGATCTGTATTGCGTACCCACATCCCATCCTTGACGATTAACTTGAGTCGGGTCGTGACATTCAAAGAAAATCTTTACTAAATCTTCAAATCCAATTTCTTCAGGATTATAGGTAACCAAAACAACCTCAGCATGACCTGTTTCATCAGTACATACATCTTTATATGACGGATTTTCTATCCAACCCCCACTATATCCAACGGCTGTTTCAACTACTCCTTTAACCAATCTAAAAGTTTCTTCAACGCCCCAAAAACAACCAGCTGCAAACATCGCTTTTTTTAATTTCATTATTCTTTCCTTCCTAATAGATATAAGTCAAAATAGATTGATAATTGCGATGATTTAAACTCTTAACTGATTCATTAAATTTATCTATAAAACAAAATCAAGATGGGCAAAGATTTTATAAAAATTATGAGGATACAAGAATATGAATTTAGATTTAGATGAACGAGAAATATGCCAAATTTGCGGGAAAAAGCAGCGATCCTATAAAAAAAAGAGACATTGTGCAATATGCAAAAAGCAAGTATGTGATAGTTGCTTAATATTAAATCGATTTTGTTCAGAGTGTGTAAATGAAATACCCGAAGAATGGAAGACAAAATATAAGATCCTCAACTTAATCATTCCATTATTAATGGGCTTAATATCCATAGGACTACTGTCAATAGCAATTGCTTCTATTCCCGACTGGTATCTAAACCCAATTGAAGACCTAATCGGAAATAGCATTTTTTCTATCATTCTAATTTCATTAAGTATTATTATTGGCATTTCTTCTGTTGCATCTATTCATATAGGAGATAGGCTTTTTTATAGAAAGTACGCTGATTCTGAAAGCATAATTGGTGATGCAAAGGAGCAATTTGCGAGAGAAAGCAAGAATCATCAACATAAAAGTATTTTAGCATTTATTATACAGAACATGTCGAGTCTTCTACTAATTCCGGGATTCTTATTCAATATAGGTTTTTTTGTACTATGGCTATTTCGTGATAGTCTTAATACCCTTGTACTCATACGCTCAGCAGATATCTCATTTATTTTATCTCTTATATGGAATTTAATCTTAATTTTTATCTGCCTTCAATTGTATTCCAATGATCCAAAAAAAAATTCACCTATTCAATTTCTAATAGCTATATTTACATATCTCGTAATATTCGGAATGATTGTGGAATTTGGTGGAGTGATTTATATTTTAATGATGAAAGGCGCTATATTGCCACCCAATCAAGAATTAATTTCCACAATTAGCGATATTCACAATATAGTTATCATTGTTGAACATTCATTGATATTGTTATTAATTTTAATTCTTTTAATTCAAAGTAGCGAAGTTAAGCAGAGATTTAAATTAACGAATAGAAAGGGAAGGGAATTTGATCATGCAAATGATTCCACTAAGAGAAAAATTAGTCGCTACATTGGCATTTTTTTCAAATATACATTCGGAATTATACTCTATGTCTTTCTAACGATTTTTATTATTGAATCTATCTATATAACGACAGGAGATTACCTTATGTGGGTAACCTATTTTTCATTACCATTAGTTTTGGCTGTAATTATACCACTTATGTATTGGTTGCTCAAGCTGGAGGGCAGATATATTATAAAAAAGGGATTCAAAGTCACAAACGAAAGATTTTATAGAATTTTATCAATATTGGGGCTAATAGTTTTCCTAAATATACTTCCAATACTAATTACACCAATTTATCCAACGATCGATATGAATTCTCAGTTTTCAACAGTTTTTGGTACTAATTGGGAAGGTTCAATACCAGAAGAATATAGCAATAGAATGCAAAATTATCGCTATTCTGTATTCAACAATATATATTTAGAAGACATACCAATTAACGCAAAATACGATGTGTTTTATATGGAAGATTATCCCACTCAAATTGAAGGAAATACAACTATCATAAAAAATGAATTTTATTTCGATGCATATTTACCATACTGGCGGGGCTTTGGGAGCGAGGCTAACCCAGAGTTTGCCGATCTTCCAGTTATTATTATGATGCATGGCGAAAGTGAGGATAAAGGACCATGGAACGCCAATTTAACCAGTCAAATCCTTGCAAATAAAGGATATCTTGTTATAGATTTAAATTATGGTTGGATTTCTCACAGCCACGAGTTTTTAGCGGGCACAAGTGCAAATGGTTACTTATTGATTCAAGTTGTAGAACAAATTGCAGAATTTACACATGTTCTATATGAAAATCGATCATACTATCATGCCGATCTCCAAAAAACGTTCTTCTGTGGAAGGCATTTTGGTGGATGTCTGGCTAGTATCTGCGGACATGGTTATAATTCAACCGTGAAAGGTTTATTCACATCCTATATGAATGTTTCGGGGGTAATAGGTTTCTATCCAATATCAGATATAGGCTGTTCTGAATGTATGTACAATCAGATGAAAATTGACGAAAATAACGAACTAGATCACCCATTTATGAATGGTTCGAGTGATCCCTCTGATGAAAACTATGATCCAAATTGGAATTTATTAAATCCTAAGCATATTATTCAAAATGTGAATTCGCCAGCAGGAACGCTCGCTCCAACACTAATCTTCTGCGGTACTCATGATATTCTCGTGCCCATCTCTCATATTATGAATTATGTTAACGAACTACAATTGAACGGACATCAAGTGTTATATGGATTTCATCTTTTTGGATCCGATGGATATGACGGCGCATACAATTCTCAATATGGACAAAATTCTATGTACTATCTGGAAAGGTTTTTAGCATTATGTATCTAACAATGGAATCGATATGGAGAATACAATAGAAAATAAAAATCATAATTATCAATAGAATATCTTAGGAGGATTCTCAGATTAAAATAAAAATGGTTGGTAATTTTTCAATATATTTATTATTTTTAATAGCAATGTTCGTTTATAGTTTAATAACGCCCGTTAATACTTATGGGGAAACAGGAATAGGATTGGATGAGATCCAAATCCGAGATCCGAATATTTTTGTCTACGGAGACAAATATTATTTAACCGGGACAACACACGAATATGGGTTTTTGGGCTATTCTTCTGATGATCTTATTAATTGGCAATCGCATGGACTAATCTATCAGAGAAATACGTCCAATTATTGGGCAAGTTACCACTTTTGGGCACCAGAAATCGCAATTCGGAACGATAAATTCTATATGTTTTTCACTGCAAAAAACGACACAACACATCGCGCCACAGGCGTTGCCGTTGCGGACAGCCCAATGGGTCCCTACAAGGACATATGTGAGGATCCGTTGACACCACAAGAGTATGATTGTTTGGATGGTCATCTTTACGATGCGGAAAACGGTTCGGAATATTTAATTTATGTAAATGAATGGATCCAAGACGGAGTTGAGGGTATAGGCGAAATGTGGATACAAGAAATAAACAGCGATTATACTAAACTTCTCGGTGAGCCCACTAAACTATTTCAAGGCTATGATGCAGAATGGTCTAACGCTGTGATAGATGGCCCTTCTATGTTGAAATATAACGGAATTTATTATCTATTTTGGACAAGTTTTGGTCCCGATGAAGGATATAATGTCGGATATGCATATTCAGATAACCTACATAAGAATTATCAGCAATCATCCGATCCATTTATAGGATATGAAAGTGGTCATACGACTTGGTTTCGGGATAAAGATACGAATGAATTACTAATTACATTTCATCATCCAAATTATGACCCTGAACGATGCAGAATCACCCAGTTAATCTGGGATGAAAATAAGAGTTCATGGAAAACGGAACCAGAGTATTTTAAACGACGAAATATTGCAGGATATAGCGTGAATATTGGTTTAATCATTATTTTCGGTTATATCAGTATGTGTTATATTCTTTATCGGATTTCTCATTCGCTTCCAACAGATGAACGTTAGAAATCCTGCCATTATGAAACTGACTGAACTTAATCCAATAATTATATATTTATTATTTAGAAATGTCGTTGCTGCTAAATTTAGTTTATTTTTGATCCATAGCTCAGTTAACTGCATAGATTCTAACCAAAAATCACTGTCAGTATGAGTTGCCCCCTCAAACCAATGAATTTCAGACCCGGGATTGTTATTTGAAAAAGTATTGACATATTCAGGAATACAAGCACCACAACTATCGGCAGTACCAGCCATAACAAGACCATCACTACGCTCCCCCGTTATTGTGTAATTATATAACGGATCGGCATTCCAATAGTAACCTACTGCGGGAAAGCTTAATACATAATATGGGACAAGATTCTCAACTGCTAAAAGTAAAGCATTCGCTCCCCCCATCGAGATTCCAAAGGAAATGAGTTTGTTTTTATCGACATATGGAAATTCTTGTATATATCGATAGATACCAAATGAATCACCAAACGTTGTGTTTCTTGTCTCTGAAGTGCCGGGATATTCACCATCCGAGGATCCATGACCCCTAAAATCGATTGCATAACATAGTAATCCAAGCCGAACCAACCTATCAATTAAATATGAATGATCTTGTAGAGTCCGGCTCAACCCATGGAACAAGATTACAGTTGGATATGCTTCACTACTCATAAAATGACGGGGATAATAAACCTCACCATGTAATTGAAACGACTCATCAGCTATCTGCCAGTCAGTTACTTCAGAGGGATAAAAATGAAATTCTTCTGTTTTAAAAGAAGCTGAATTATATAATAAAAGAACCACACCAGATATGATTGAACCAGTTATAGCCATTATTAAAAAGAGCAGTTCTATCTTTTTCCTATTCATTAATTTATTTTATTTCACCTCTAATTAAAAACATTTTAAATTTTCCTCGTATTCAAAATCATATGCCCTTAGATATTGCAATTATCGACTATAATGCGGGGAATTTAGGTAGTATCTATAAAGCTGTGAAGTTTTTAGATGCAAAACCGAAGATAACAAATAAAGTTGGCGAAATTCTCAGTGCTGATGGTATAATTCTTCCCGGAGTCGGAGCGTTCGGAGATTGTATGGATAATTTTCGGAAAGCTGGGTTTATAGAAAAAAATCTATTTGAAAAAATCTTGGAACAAGAGCGTCCATTTTTGGGGATTTGCCTCGGATTACAAATGTTATTCGAAGAAAGTGAAGAAATGGGAATTTACAAAGGACTTGGATTGATAAAGGGTAAAGTAATTCGGTTCCCCCAAGGCGTAAAATGCCCCCAAATAGGTTGGAATACTATTGCCAAGAAACAAGAACATTTCATATTCAAGGGAATACCAGATGATACGTATTTTTATTTCGTCCACAGTTATCATGCAGTTTGCAGTAAACTAGAAAATATCTTGGCAGAAACAACATATGCAGGAACTATGTTTCCTTCGATGGTTATAAAAAAGAATATTATTGCTTCACAATTTCATCCTGAAAAAAGTGGCAAATGGGGTCTGAAAATATTGAAGAACTTTTTAGAGTCTACAAATTGAGGTAAGAAAATGAACTTATTATTAGAAAATCGCGTAATTATTGTAACAGGCGGTAGTAAAGGACTCGGATTTGCTTGTGCACAGTCTCTGGCTGAAGAGAAGGCCAAAGTCATAATTTCTTCGAGATCTCGGGAGAATTTAAAGAAAGCCCAAGAGAAAATAGAGAACAAAACAAATAAAAAAGTAGATTATATTCCATGCGATGTATCGGAAAACGAGGATGTAAAACACCTGAAAAAATTGGCGGTTAATAAATATAAAAAGATTGATGGGATTCTTATAAACGGCGGTGGTCCTCCTACTGGACGTGCTATTGAATTCTCTGAAGAACAATGGGATGAAGCATTCCAAACCAATCTCATGTCGGCAGTCCGTCTGACCCGCGAATTTGTCCCGATTATGAAACAGAAAAGGTTTGGGAGAATTGTGGCTATAACTTCTGTTTCTGCTAAGATGCCATTACCGAATCTCGTTCTTTCGAATTCGATGAGATTGGGCGTAATTGGGTTTTTAAAGACATTATCGAATGAATGTGGGGCGGATAATATTCTCGTTAACGCAGTTTTACCGGGCACAATGACTACGACACGCCTTAAAAATATAATAAGCAAATGGGCTGAAAAAGAAGGGAAATCAGTCGAAAAAGTCATCAATGAGAGAACTAATACTATTGCCCTCGGACGATTTGGGAAACCAGAAGAACTCGCTTCTATCGTGACCTATTTGTTATCCCCAAAGAATTCCTATATTACAGGACAAGCTATAACTGTCGATGGGGGATATAATCCGTCTATATTCTGATAGCGTATTGAAATAGAAAATGAAATAGAAAAAAATGAAATATTATATTCTCCATTATTCGATAACAAGCTTATCTTCTACATTTACCACGCCATTAGTATATGTTGCAGCATTCATCGCAGCTTGATACGCCCTATAATCAGGTATCGTACCTAATAGCTCGACTTCTCCGTCATGTACTTTTACGTCAACATCATTAACGGATACATTAATTTTTCTAGCAATGGCGTTAACGATAGACTCAGCAATTTCTTTATCAATAAAATCTTCCGTGGGAACCACAGCAATCTTATTTATAAGATCTATAATTCCGTTCACGTTCCAAATTAATTCTTCGATATGGATTATCTTCCAATACGCATCAACATTACCGATCAATGTAACAATGCCACCAGTAACTTTTACTTCAATTTCGGACGAATCTACCGATGTATCCCATAAAAGTATGCTTTCAATACTTGATTTAATGTCTTCATCACTAGGAATTACAAATGTTGGCTTAAATTCTACCTTTAAATTGTTTACCACCTCATTAACTCCCTTTATTGCCCAAGCGTCTGAAAAAGCCCTTGCATGTTCGGAATATGTTGATACCTTCCCATTAAGTGTAACTCTACGATTATTTACTTCTACCTTTACATCTGATGCATCGATCTTTGCATCCCAGAATAATTCATCAATTATATTTTTTTTTATTGTCTCATCTGATTGTACCATATATTTTCCTCCTTTTATAATTATTATTAACAAATTCAAGATTAACTTAGCATTTATTGAGTCATATCTGATTGATTTGAGTTCAATTCATTTCAAAGCTCATGCTCTACTATTTTAATCCTCAAAAACTATAAATGAATTATAGATTTATAAAGCTAATTAGCATGAACTATAACTAATCGTGTTACATCAATTTGAACGGCAGAAAGTATAAGTTTGGCCGTTATTAGCCCTTAACTAAACATAAACTTTTAAATCATCCAGATCAACTTTTTATATTTGCTTTGAATATTAAAAAGTTGAAAACTAAAAAGTTGAAAACTAAAAAGTTGAAAACTATGAAAATAATATCTTGGAATGTCAATGGAATCAAAAGCACACTTGAGAAGGGTTTAATCAGCTTCATGAAAGAGCAGCAAGCAGATATATACTTATTTCAAGAAACAAAAACCAGTCTAAAGAGAGTAGTTTCTGATTTAAAGAATATAGAAGGATACTATGACAATTGGTCTTCCGCTACAAAGAAGGGTTATAGTGGTGTTGTATCATATAGCAACAAGAAGCCCCTGTCTATCAAGGAGGGAATCGGTGTGAAGAAGTTCGATGAAGAAGGACGAATTTTAACACTGGAATATGACGCTTTCTATATCCTAAACGTCTATTTTGTTAACGCAGGTAGAGGATTAAAGCGATTACATGCTAAAAAGAATTTTAACCGAGAGTTTATGGTGTATTGCGAGAATCTAAGAGAAGAAAAGCCGCTCATTATTGGAGGCGACTTTAATGTAGCACATAAAGAAAAAGATCTAGCAAACCCCGATAGCAACTCAAATAATGCAGGATTTACACCAGAAGAACGAAGTTGGTTTACAAAATTCTTAAATAAAGGATATATTGATACATTCAGAGAGTTTGAAGACGAAGGGGGCAAATATACATTTTGGAGTTACATGCATAACGCCAGAGAAAAAGACATCGGATGGCGCTTAGATTATTTTGTTATTACTGAACCATTAAAGGATAAATTGACGGATAGTTATCGATTACCGGATATTATGGGCTCAGATCATTGTCCAATAGCTTTAAAAATTGAAATTGACTATTAATTTTTTTCGAAAAGAAAAAATATGAAAACTACTAAATATTCTACTAAATATGAAAACCCGTGGACTTTTTTTAACAGAACCATATAAACTAAAAATGAAAGAGGTTGATGTTGATAAACTATTTGGAGATCCGCCAAGATCCGATATGTGTGTCGTTAAAACGGCAGCCTGTGGAATTTGTGGATCAGATGTTTCATATTACAAAGGGCGGAATCCTTGGGCACTTCACACTTTGGGAATGAACCTACCCGCGGATCCACATATGATGTTGGGACATGAAATTTCGGGTTACATTGAGGATCTTCATGGAGCAACAAAACAAATAGAAAAAGGACAGCGAGTCGGTATTATCGCATATAAAGAATGCGGTGAATGTATTGATTGTCTTGAGGGAAATTACAACTTATGTAGCCATTGTGATCATATAGGTCATGGTGAAACGCTCCCCGATGGTACTAAAAACTCTTGGTACAATTTTGAAATCATTCCTGGAGGATTTTCTGACTTTTTCACTTGTTGGCATGAAAAACTAGTCCCATTACCGCCAAACATCAACATGAAAGAAGCAACACAATTGGATGGATTGGCAGTGTCCGTTCACGGCGCGAATAGAGTTGGAATACAAAAGGGAGGGTCCGTTCTAATTTTGGGTACAGGACCTATCGGATTTCTTAGTGCACAAGTAGCTGCTGCATATGGTGCTGCCGATGTATTTGTAACGGATGTTTTTGAAAAACCATTTGAACAACTCGAAAAGGTTGCAAAAAACTGGAAAGGATGTACGTTACACACGATAAATGTAACCAAAGACGATCCCGTAGATATTTGTCTTGAAAATACAAAAGGATTGGGTGTAGATGCCGTTATGGATACTATCGGAGATAAATCAACGGTGATACCCGGAATTAAATCTCTTCGTAGGGGTCGGCAAATGATTATGTTTAGCGGATTTGAAGATAAAGTTGATTTTAATTTATCTTGGCTTTCTGGTGAGCGAATAATTACATCTTCTTGTAATAATCCGTTTCCAGATTATCCACTCGCTATAAAATTACTATCACAAGGAAAAATTAATATCAAAGAAATGATCACCCATACATTCAAATTAGAGGATTATCAAGAAGCATTTGTGGTAGCACTGCATAAAGAAGAGCATAATTCTATTAAGGTTGTTATAGAACCATAGATTGAGAAGGAATGAATTTTTTATTATACTTTTTTTATCTTTAACTTTGCTCTGGAGTAGTGATCCGCTAAAAAAAGTGGCTCCGGTTGTCGATGATCGATGCTACTTCTTAGGACTACTTTTAGAGCAGTGCTCAGATTGACATTATAACCCACACTTGTGAAAACAGGCTTGCAATTATCGGTAACAACTATTGCATATCCTAAAGTCTGTTTATTCTTTTTAATAGGAGTTTTTTCGCCCTTTTTTCGATTGATCTTCTTGTAATCAGAAATTCCGTAAAAGGGATTTTTAGCAACACCTATGCTCGGAATGTCAAGCGCAAATCCAATATGGGTTGCTTCTCCGAATTTACTCGGATGATTGATGCCATGCC
>WJKO01000253.1 GCA_014729055.1 Promethearchaeota archaeon
GCCTTTGATCCATTAGCGAGAAAAGAACTACTGAGGTTTTCTCCTTTTATATACTCTTGGACAACAAACGGATATTTCTTTAATTCTATTAGATTTTTCAGATTTGTAACGAATTCATTGCGGTCTCTAATCAAATAAATACCAAATCCACCACCACTTTTTTCTGATTTAAGCACAAAAGGCGGATGTAAGAATTTTGATATATTCTTATCGTAAATTTCTTTGATCGTATTAGTTTGTGATATTTTTCCTTGAGTTTCCCGTGTAATGATTCGTCGGTTTGGTGTCCCGTATATTTTTAAAGTCATATTAGATTTATTGGAGGGGGTGTCTGGGCTATCAACATAAATAACACTGGTTTTTGGAAAACTTATCTTGTTTTGCTGTAAAAATGGATATAATAGGTCTAATTTTCTGATCTTTTCTATTGTTCTTGAAGAATTGCCTAAATAATTATCAAATGTTTCGATTTGTTTAAGATAGCCAGGATAATTCTCAAATCCACTGCCGATGACAAAGTAGTCGTAATCTCTAATCTGTGGTGCCAATTTTTCAATGGCTTTATTCAGATAATATGCTGATGGTTGTTCTAATTTTCCCTCTGCATTCCGAAATGTTTCTAAATTAACATGAACAAATTCATCAGCCAATCGTCTAAGGTCCATATCAGCGAAGCAATCGATGGTTAAAGTTGTAAGTACGCATGCTTTTGCTGAACTATTGATGGCACGTACAGAGTAACCAGCAATTGCAATTGATTTTCCTATAAAATTTTTATCTGTTGGTTTTCGTGGGACGCCTACATTGTTTTTTCTTTTACAACCAGCACAGCTAAACATATAAGCTAGATAAGCACCATTGTATAAAATCTATTTCCATAAAGTGCAAGTTATAAACATTTAAATATACAATTAAAGAGATAATATCAAGATATCTATTATTCTTGAAATAACATCCATTAAAGAATTAATTTGGTGTCATCATATGGTTAGAATGTATTGTAATAACTGCGATCGGATTGTAAGACCTAATAGAAATTTCAATTTTTGTCTGTTTATGTTTTTACTCATAGTTACTGCTGCAGGAATAATTTTTATCATTCCCGCTATTGTCGGCGCAATGGCTTTAAGCTTATATCTTATTTATTTCTTTTTGCTAAAACGTGTGTATTGTCCTATTTGTAAACAAACAGATCTTAGTTATGGTCCTCCCAGAACCGCGACAAGCAAAGAAGCTCGTCGAGAAAATACAACCGAGATCCCAAAGCATAAAATCAACATGATCTCTTCAGATCACGTTTCTAAACAAGCCTTAGTTAAAAAAGTATGTAGGAATTGCTATAATCCTTTGAAAGGAAGATTTTGTAAAAAATGTGGAACTGATCATGGATATTAAGTTAAGAAAGCTATTTCTAACGATCCTAAGAATGCCTTGATTAAGAAATCGTATGTTAGTTTCTGATGTTTAGAAAATATTTTAAATAAATAGCATGAATATTATAAATGTCTATTTTGTTATCAAAATTGATACAAAGATTCCAAATATAATTCCAAGGAAGAGATAAGACTGAAAGTCTGTCCCCATTGTAATACGGAGAATGATGATGATGATAAGTTTTGTCATAATTGCGGCAGAATTTTGCTATCAGATGTCATAAAAGACGAAGATGGGAGTTCATATAATGATCCATCGGATATTCCATTTGATTTATCAGAAGCTGAAGTTAAGACTGGATTGAATAGAAATAAGACGATTGAAACCCAAGAAGAATTCTTTAACATAGCAGACAAGAAACCAATAATTAGGGAACTTGAGGAAAATCCTTTAGATACTATAGGTGATAAGGAGTTTAACTTTGGTGATGAAGAAGATTTCTCTTTCGATGATGAAGAAGATTTCTCTTTCGATGATGAAGAAGATTTCTCTTTCGATGATGAAGAAGATCTCTCCTTTGGTGACGATTATAATCGTTCGAGTATATTTGAAACTGAAAAAATTAAATATCGCTTAATAAAAGCGAAAAATACACTATTTGATGTATACAAGACCGTATTTAGTAGAATAAAAACAGGTATAGATGAATTAAAAGAGAAAAGATCAGAACAGATTAAATATAAAGCAACCGATCTAAATTACGACCCAAATGAATATATAATCAGTAAAGCCGAATCAAAAGAATCTAACCTTAATTTAAGACCGATTTTATCTAAACAAAATATTAGTAGTCAAATTACGTCAAAGGTACCAAGGCAGAAAACGAAATATGCAATGGAAGTTTTTCATCGAATATCACTTATCGACGGGGATCTAACCGATTCCTTAAAAGAAATCGAAATACCCGCCTTTGTTAAATCTAGGTTATATAAGCAAACTTTTGGTTATTTAGCAAGAGGATCCTTGTATGGTTACACTAGAAAGAAGAGTTATTGTTCCACATGTGGTCAGACTGAAATCGATAAACCCACAGAACCTAATTTGGATATATTTGGAAAACCTTCAAAGGATAGATCCCATAGCGTAGGGAATCTATCCAATTATAAGATTTGCAAAGAATGTCATCAATTTCTTCCTAAAGAATTGAAATTTTAAAATAAAATTGAATATGTTAAAAGAAGTGATATTATTGAGCGATAATAGTGAACAAAAATCCAAAAAACCGCCATTTCCTAGGGTATATCAGAAACAATTGAAGTTCTATGCCAAATCAATCCCATTAAGTGATATTTATTCATTTCTCTACAGTAAATTAAAGGACTTTCCAGGAATAAATGTTCAATTTGGTTTTGTTAAAACCCTAATACCTTCACTGTCGAAGAACGAGCAAGAGAAAGCTATAATTGTAGAGCATGAATCGAACGCTTTACAAACTATCTCGATTATGTATCGTACATTACATTTTGCTGATACTACAATGATTGGACTTTATAAGATGTCTAATTATCGACCACCTGAAAAGCGCTATTATCCCTTTCAAAAAACTTGTTGTCTCGGTTTGTGTCCTAGAACCAATTATGATGAGAAATATGAGGGAAATTGGATAGCCGATTCTTCTCTTGTTAAGATTTTCAATGGCGACTTTATAAAAAGAAGATTTTACGATGGAAAGAATCTGGAACGAGGTTTAAAATACGTTCAAAAGGTTAAAAAAGTTCCTAAATGGTGTGGCTGTTGCTCTGAACAAGTGTTGACAGACCATCTTATCCCAAATGCCAAAGATCCGATATTTAATCTGACAATTACACGCGGGGAATTATTCCATGCCTTTTTTTATTATTGTGAAGAATATGTATGGAAAGCACTTCAAGATTACATTGAAAATGATATATTTGAAAATGATATATAAAGACTATTTTTATAATGATGAAATATGTCACTGCAACCAGAAGTATTTGTTAAAGAAACGAGACGATTTGTCTTTATATCTATTTTTATCTATTTTATAATGATTTCCATCATATCTCTTTTATTATTGACAAGTCCAAATCTCACTGATCCTTCCATTGTTCTTATAATAAAAACTTCACATCTTAAGATAGTATTTCCAATCTTATTGATAATCAATCTTATTGTCATCTACGATTGTCTATGTATTGTTAGTTTGAAGCGATTTAATAAGAAAATTAATCCTAAAGGAACGTATCCTACAACTGATTATTTCAAAGTGGGTTTTATGGTGTTTTTAACATCTCATCACGATGGTGAATTTAAGATTCATGAAATGAAAATAAAATCTAAACGAGTATGTACAGGATGTTATGGCACAGCTATTGGTACATTTTTTGGAATGATCTTATCCGCTATGTTTATATTTTGGTATAATTCTCCTGATTGGCATCCCAGATTAAAACAGTTTCTTATTTTATTTTCATTTATCTGTATCAGTGCAAATTATTATAAATATATGATAGAAATCGTAGGTTGGAAGAGATTATTACTTAACAGCCTTTTTCCCTTAGGAATTTGGGCCATAATAACCGTATGTGTTAATATTTTATTTTCTTATATTATTTTATTCGTTTTAATTCCGTATTTATGTGTTTCTCGAGTTATATTATCCAAATTAAGTCATAAATCGGGATTATCTGAATTTTAATCAAATGAAATAAAATTTAATAATATGAATTAAAGTTTGAGTGATGACGATATGGATTGTAATCTAAAGAATTTACGTTCTCAATTTTTCTTTAGTCTCCTAAGTTTTGAGGCAGCTTCACCCAGTTTTTTACCGATATAGTCCTGCTTCTTTAGATATAATTCGGATGAAATAACACCATTTTCATAGTCTTCTTTGATTTTATCCCGCATATTGAATAGTTTTTTCATGTATTTTTTCAACTTAATAATGGAATCTGCTTCATTAAATGCGTCCCCGTTAGGAGATATTTCATCTTTTTCATCTTCAAGTGGTTTATCTAATGAAATATCATCTGTAGATTTAATTGATTCTTTTTTATTATGCATTTGTTCTTCTTTTTCATTTTCACCAATAGATTCGTCATTGTTATCACTTCCTAATAAATCTTCAGATGAATCGGTAGCTTGTTTCCCTTCAGTCTCTTCCATCTCATTAGTTTGATCGGCAGACTTTACTGATTCTGCTGGTTTCAATGAATCCGATATATCATCAATGTCTTTCTTTCTTATAATCGCCTTGTAAAAAGATATCCCAAGTGTTTTATTGCTTTTTTCGATTGCTTTTTTTAGTTTAATTATGTCGTTTGCATAATCCGCCCAGATATCTTGAACTTCTTTCCAATCTTCTCGTTTCAAACATCGCTTTACATAAAGATAAATCTCCTCTTTGTCTTCTAACACTTCAAGAATTTCATCGGTTTTCTCTTTTTTCTTTTTCCTTATAGTATATGTCTGTTTAATGAATAGACTAACAGCTGCACTTATTATCCCACTTAAGACTGCTTTCATCCAAAAGGGCATCCCGTCAGAACCATCGTCCAATTTTTTAATAGAAATTTGATCATAATCGAGATTTCCCGCAGCATCTTGAATGTAAAATATTACGGTATAGACTTTATCTCCCTCTAAGTCGTTCCAGCGGTCTTCATCTATTTCACCAGTGAATCCCGTAAAATATTCAAGAGTTGTATCATCACTTTCGAGGATAATATACCAAGTAGTATAGTCGTTTAATTCGGTAATATCCACGTCAAATATTGGGGCTTCTGTATGTTCAGTACCTGTTACTGGTGATGAGATTTGAATAATAGGATCAGTAGAGTCTCTAATAATTTGAATACTTGAAGAAGCCATATTTCCAATACTATCATTTGCATAGACTTCTAGAACATATTCCTCATCCTCAAGTGGTTCCCATAATTCGGAATTAATTGTCTCATTTCCTCCAAAAGTATAATTACTTAAGCCATCATCTAAAGTATACCAAATGTTTTCTAAATTGTATTCATAAACGGAAACATTTAGGTCAAATAAGGAATCATTCCTATAGTACATATTAGTCGGATGAATAATATCAATAACTGGTGGTTCAATATCTTTTTGTAGGATCAGATCTTTAGAGGTGAGATGGCCGGCAAGGTCCTCCACATAGAATCTAATAGTAACCGTTCCATTACCTTGATCGTTCCATTCATCTTCATCAATAGCGACGCTCTCTCCTGAAAACGGGATCTTAGTAACTCCAAAGTCTAGTGAATAATTCTGGGATTTAATTATATATTCTTCAATATCAAGCGTTACAGAAGGAGCATCATATCCTAATAGTTCATTATCAATAGGATTTATTATATCAATTGTCGGTGCTATTACATCTCTAATATACCATTCTGGAAAATTATCGTTGACATTTGCATCCCCTGGTAACTCATAGGGTGTTTCGCCGATACCATCTCCATCTACATCAAATCCATCATAGTCGTCCCAATAGTTTCCGCGATTAGTTGTATTCCATTGATTATTAGTTCCGTTATCTTCGCCATTAACCCAATTAGAAGTGAATGTATTGTTATATATTTGATTGTGTTGGTTCGCGTCTTCATCGATATATAATCCGATCCCCAAAGTATGAGTTATATTATTAAGATAAACCGAAATATTACTCACAGATGAAGATAAATGGATTCCGTATCCATTAATAATTGAATTATAAGATATATTGTTTTGAAATATACAGGATTTATTTATTTGAGCCAGTTCAATGCCTTTATCGTTATTTTCTGTAATATTATTATTACTTATGGTCAAATTAATGTGATAATAAAGATCGGCTGTATCGCTAATTCTAATTCCAATGTCATTATGGTTAATATTATTAGCATGAATCTTCGTTCCATTAACGTTCTCACCCGTATGGAGATTGATGCCCCAAACACAGTGTTTGATTACATTGTTATAAATATACGTGCTATTGCATCTTTTCTCATATCCCGGCACAACAGTGATAGATATTCCTGAATTTGTTGAAGCATTAATGTAATTATCCCGAATTTGATTGAAATGACATCCTTGAAATATATAGATTCCGTATTTGTTATTTAGTAGGGAATTATTAATAATTAGATTATCACTAGAGTTCTGGAAGAGAATGAGTCCTGCCCCTAAATTTGCCGATAAGTTATTATTATAAATGACACCAAAACTTGTATTCTCTAATTTTATTGCTGCGTTATAATTCGGAAAGCCACCCCATTCTGAGGAGTTTATGGTACAGTTTTCAATGCGGAAATTAGTGTATGAATTCTTAATATATATTCCGCTTTCGGACTCTTCACAATCTATCTTTAAATCCTCTAATAAGTACGGCTCTTTGATTGTACCTTTACCTTTTAACCAGACACGGGTTTCTGCCCAATCCCAATCATGGGAACCCAATTCATCAATAACTATTTTGCTTCCATTAAATCCATCATCATATATAGGCAAATAATCTGAAGTGATATAATCGGCCGGAATGGGGTATGGATCATCGCCAATACCGTCATCATCGCTATCTTCAGAGAATGCTCCATAATTATACCAGATATTTCCGATATCGGAGCTATTCCAATAATTTTTTTCATTATTCAAGTCTGGCATGTTTACAATAGTTGGCGAGTCAGATCGGTCAAATTTATTTAACCAAAATATATTGTAATGGCAATTACTAACAACATGTACATTATACTGTTCATTATCTGCGAAATAATTACCTGTGATATTATTACTTTCACAAGCTGATATCGATAATCCGTGCCATGTTCCTGCTTCAGGTCCGCCGTTTTCGGTCACTTGATTAAATGAAATTGTACTATTTTCAACTTGACTTAAAGCAATTCCGTTCCTTTCAGTATTATTGGATATTGAATTTCCATAGATAGTAAGATACTGACTAAGACTTGCCTCAATACCATTATATCCATTTTCTATAATCGTAGAATTAAAAATCTGAATGTCATTAGAAAATGAATAAATATGAATACCCCTTAGAGAATTATTATATATATAACATCCTAATATGGTGATATATTCACACATATGGATTTCAATACCAGTTGCGGTATAGGGTCCGTATAAACCATTGTCGTACACTGAACAATTAGTTATAAAGCCATTGTCTGTTGAATATAAATATATACCTGAATGTTCTCCCGCACTGGCGCTTGAATTTGTTAGAGTTAAATTAACTAACTTAAAATATTTGTTTGAGTTTCTAATATCAACTCCACAAGAGGCATTTTGAGCATTTATTTGGAGATTCTCGATTAGGAAGGGATCATTTTCTGTTCCCGTGCCACTGCACCAATATCTACTCCCAGTATAGGTCCAATTCTCATATAATATTCCATTTGAATCTACTTGAATAGCTGAACCATCATAGAAAAACTCACCCGTTATCGGTTTAAAGTCTGCCGCTGGTTCATTAACGGATATATTATATGTAGATTCTCCAATTCCATCTCCATTAGAATCGCCTTCAGTATAATCTACCCAGTAATTTCCCGCAATTGATGTATTCCACGTATTACCAACAAGCCCATCTTGTTCATAGGCATTTTCGACTGAATAATAACCGAAATAATTTTTTGAAATATCATTATACGGAGCAGATATCATTAGAACAATACTATACCCACTGTTATTGACAATATTTTGTTTTATCGTATTATACCCGCTGTCAATAATTCCAATTCCAAACCCATCACTATTATTTATAATATTTCCGTAAACAAGATTTACTGGATCATCATTAAGTTCTATCCCATTGATTCCGCTTCCGTTAACATTATTTCCTAGGATACTATTATAACGTCCCTCAACGGATATTCCATCTTGGGAACTATTATTGATATTATTTCTGGTGATATTTACATGATCGGACCATCGCAGAAATATACCAGTATTAGAAGAATTAAAAATATAATTCTTATCTAGTGTGCAATTGTCAGAATATTGAAAATAGATGGCTGTTTTTTCGCAATTAGTTATGTTATTCTCGTAATATCGGTTGTAGATATTCAAGCCATCATATGTTCCCAACGAATAAATGCTATAATCGGTAGTGTTTGTGAGTTTATTATTTGTTATTGAGTTATAACTGCAATTATTTTCTAAATAGATTCCATACTCCATTTTCACTATTGAATTGTTGTCAATCACATTATAATTACTCTTTTTTTTAAGATTTATTCCATAAATTCCAAAACTTCCATCAAAATCCGTCGCCAACGTATTTCCATAGATTGTTCCATTTGTAGCATTTACAAGTTTGATGCCAGCCACACTTGATTCTGATGATCCAATATTAAATATCGTGCAGTTTCGTATTTCGAACACTACACTGGAGTTCTCAATAATAATTCCCGTATGGTGATTCAAGCAATCAATTTCAAGGTTTTCTAATAAATATGGATCTTCGATGGTTCCAGATCCAGAACACCATGTCTCTTGTGCAGCAAGCGACCAATTAGAGCCTATAATATGTATTTTATCAGCAACGACACTTCCTAATACTGCTGAATAATTCTCCTCTTTATTGGTCTCTTCCATTTTGGTTTCAGTAAACACAAAAATATCGACTATTAAGAAAATATTGACCATCAATAAGCAAATAACAAGTCTCGTATAAATAAAACGATTAAATTTCATTATGGCTCTCCCGTATTGTTGACTTAGTAATATGAATATTACTTTTTAGACGCGATAGGTGTTATAAGAGTATTAGTATATGTGATTCGTAGAAAACCAATCGCGTGTAATGATTTATAAACTATTTATTTTATTTTATTTTTTCTTCTGAGAATTTATTTTTTTCTTTTCATATGAAAATTTGCTGTCAAATTTCAAATTTCAAGATAATATGTTGGGAGTGAAAAGAGATCCATGTTTTCATTAGGTGTTAAAAAACTCATAAATCGGGATTATCTGAATTTTAATTATGTGAAATATATAATTCATTATTCCTAGTTATTTAGTATTGGATCAAATAGAAGCTGAATCTCATGGAACAAGAAAATAAACGAAAAAAACCGAATATTGTCCTAATTATGACCGATACACAAGGGACAAATGTCATAGGATGTTATGGAAGACCGAAAATGAAAACACCAAACCTTGATAAAATGGCAAAAGAAGGAATCAAGTTCCAACAAGCTTATACTTGCCAACCCGTATGCGGACCTGCTCGCTCTGCAATATTCACTGGAGTGTATCCTCATTCCAATGGTGTATTAGCTAACAATATGCCTATAGGTAACAATATTAGAACTATCGGTCAACGCTTACAAGACAATGATTATCATACAGCGTTTATTGGAAAATGGCATTTAGATGGATTTGATTATTTTGGAACGGGCAATTGCCCTGAGGGCTGGGATCCAAAGTATTGGTATGATGGGAAGAATTATATTGAAGATTTAACTGCTGAAGAAAGGAAACTCTGGCGTCAAAAATTAAATCGAGCGGGAAATATTCACAAATATGAGATTACTGAAGAATTTACATGGGCACATCGATGTTCAGATCGTGCAATTGATTTCTTAAATGAAAGTACAAAATCTGAAATGCCCTTCTTTCTGGTTGTTTCCTATGATGAACCGCATGGACCATCAACATGTCCTCCGCCATATTGCGACATGTTTAAAAACTTTCATTATAATTTTGGAGAAAACATAAAAGAAACATTTGAAAATAAACCCAACCATCAAGAAATATGGTCAGCTAGCACCAACTTAACCAAGCTTGCCCGTCTGGGGTTGCTTAGCAGAATTGTAATGAGGATGTATTTTGGATGCAACAGTTATGTTGATTACGAAATCGGGCGTGTATTAAATGCAATTGACGAACTTTTCCCCGAAACCTTTGTTATTTTCACGTCAGATCACGGAACTCCTTTGCTTTCTCATAAATTGCTTTCAAAAGGACCTGCTATGTATCAGGAAACAACGAATATTCCATTGATCGTCAAGTGGAAAGATAAATCATTAAATAATGCAGTCTATAGCCATCCAATATCACAAATAGATATTACACCCACTATTTTAGATGCTGCGGGTCTTGAATGTCCACCATTTCTTCAAGGAAAGTCTTTTTTAAAAGCGTTAGAAGATCCTAATGAGAAAATAGATAACGAGGTTTTTTTGGAATTTACGAGGTATGAAGTGAATCATGATGGTTGGGGCGGATTCCAACCGATCAGGTGTGTTTTTGATGGACGCTATAAGCTGGTAATAAACTTATTATCTTCAGATGAACTTTATGATTTGAAAAAGGATCCTGAGGAACTTAACAATCTTATCACCTCAAGAAGACATAAAAAAACTCGTAGACGCCTCCACGACAAGATTTTAGAATGGATGGATACGACTCGTGATCCATTTCGAGGATATGTGTGGGAAGAGCGACCTTGGCGCAAAAGATATACGCAAGGATGGCATGGTAGCGGAAAAACGAGACCTAGAAAGGACGACGGGTATGAACCACGTGCGCGTCTCTATGAAACGGCAGAACCAGTAGATAAATGGGAATACAAGAAATAGTACCTATCTTTTTCTTTACATTTTAAATAAGGTTTGCCTCTTTCAAGACCTGATTTATAGAGTTTCTCATCAGACACGCAGAGGCTGTGGCTGCCTCGCCATATTCTGTTTCAGAATATTTCTGCCCTTTTATTTCTTTCACGTATGCATAATTAATTCCGCGGGATGAATTAATGATTGCTCCAAATCCATCTTCATTAAATCCATGGATTATATCCTTAGCAGTCCCTCCTTGTGCGCCATATCCTGGTATCAAAATTATAGAATTAGGGATTTCATGCCGAATCACCTTTAATTGTTCCGGATAGGTTGCCCCAACAACAGCCCCAACATTGGTATACGGATACTTTGTTTTAAAGGCGGGTTGTGTAGATTTACCCCAAGAATGGACTAATCTTGCCATCGCTATATAATTGGTGTTGAAAAGTTCTAATTCGCCCGATTTTACGATGGAATCTTGTTCATTTATCATTTTTAAAAGGTTCTTTGTAAATTTTAACGATAATACTCCATTCTCTGACTTTTTGATTATACCGCCATTTTCTATATTATCTAGTTCAATATTGTGGTTTAATACATTCATCAACATACCGCTGACCAAATATTTATCTTGAAAGTCACCACTTGATTGATTAGACGTTTTGACCAAAATAAACACGCCTTTACCTTTATCTTGGATGAATGGCTTTATGGAGTCTATACCAAGATAAGCGTTGAGTGTCGTAGCGTCAGCATTCAATGTACCAAATATATTGTTTTTGTATGCCTTTGAGGTATTCCCGATGTCATTTCGCTTGGCATCGAGAATTGCCAAGCAGTTTTTCTTATGTATATAATCAATAGTGTGCTCTAATGCATTTTGTGCGTTATATTTTTCGTAAAAAGCGATTTGCGGTTTATAAATCGGCGTTAATTTGTGTGTGGAATCAATAATCTGTTTGTTAAATTCCAAAATGGCGGCATTATGATTGTTGTTATGTTTCCTAAGTAGGAAGTTAGGAATGGATTTCTTACCCTCAAAATTTGGATCTAAACCAATACAAATGTAACTCTTTTTTTCTTTAATTTTATCGATAAGTTTTTCTGAAAATAACGTTTCATGCATATTTTTTCTCCCGTTTTTAGTAAATTTAAAATCTGTTATTTATCAAAAAATATTTATATTTTCCAAAATAGAATAAACCAGTCGTAGTTAAATACGAGGCAAGTAGAAATTAAAGCCCCTTAGTGTAGCGGTTAAGCATCTGAGACTCTGAATCTCGGGACATCGGTTCGAATCCGATAGGGGCTATTTAATCAATCTATTTGCTAAATAAATTATTCAATCTTCTATCCTCAATTTTCTTAAATTATTCAATCCTTAATCTATTTTTCTAATTAAATTATTCATGAGCTCAGATTACAATATTCTTACAAGAGGTACATCACAAAAGTTAAATATTAAATTATTTTGAAGTTGATTAAAATACGAGGAAAAAAAAATGACTAAATCTAATTTAAAGAAGAAATATGCGATCGATGAGGAAAGTGAAGATCAAAATATTGAAAATCTGAAAGAAATCGAGGAAGAAGAGGAAGAAAAGACTCCTAAGGAATTAATCAAAGAAAGAAGAGAAAAATTAAAAGCTAAAGTGTTGGAAATATTATCTAAAGGTAAAGTTTCCTCTAAAGCCGACCTTGTTCAATTACTATATGATAATGACGTAAGTAATCATGAATTTCGATATAAAATATTGACCAATAATCTAGTACCTCATTATCCGCAACTTGGTGGAGTGTTAAAGAATTTACGGTTTAAACGAAAGTTGGAGTTTTCAATAGAAAACGGGTCGCATTGTTATTATATTGATAAGCAAAAGATACTGAAGGTCAAAAAAGGTGATTTTAAATTTAATTGGCAAGATTATCAGATCCCTGTTGGCGAAAATGAAATCTATCTAGTTATGAAAATTCCGTGCCCTGATTTAGATCCGCAACATTTTCTTGCGAGTTGTCTTCCTTACGCGAATTTTGAGGGTTTTCAGCTCGCACCAGATAAAAAATATGAGAAAACCAAGCAGTTTACGATCTTTGAGGATAAATTAACTGGTTTTTTTAAAGATGGGAAATTGTATTTGAAATGCAATACCGCTGACGAAGACGTTAGTAAAACCTTGTATACACTTGTACAAATAGGCAGAGAAATTATTGAAGAATTATTGAAACTATCGTTTAGATATTCTGAAGTCTTAAAAATCATGAATCAAGACAACCTAATGTTCCTTCCAATTGTCCCTATTTTCCGCGCAAGGGTCAAAAAGTCTTTTTATGTAACTAAATTCAATAATGTATTCCGAAATTTCTATGATTTTCCGCAAGAGTTTAAATCAAAAGATGTGTACGGAAAGATGGCTATTTTATCAAAAGAAATTCACGATGAGAAATTCGAGATAGACAAATACGACGAATTTATTAAAGAATCTATTCAGTATCAAACCAAGTCATTCATTTCAAACGCTATTATTCGGGATTGGATTATTAATCCAAATAAGACCCTTAATTATATGGAAGCTGATGAAGAATTAGAGAATTTAATAACTGAGTACCTACAAGATATCGATACTGATAGGATCGTTCAAGAACGAAAAGAAGATTCACTTCAGGCGTCAGAATTTATAAAAGAGATTATAAGTAATATAATGCTAACCTTACTCAGTCTTTCTTTACTTGCCGATAATGCCATTTTACAATGGATTATTGTTGGAGTATTAGTCGCAATTAACGTATTCTATATATATATGCGTAAGAAGAAGAAAAATGAAACGATATTCTAAATGAAACGATAGTATTTTGAATGCTAAAAAATAAGACGTAAAATAAGAAAAGAGAAAAACGCTAAGTGGTAAAAATGGTAAAAATACGAGGAATACAAGCATTTAGACCCAAAGATCCCGAGGAGTTTTCAATTCCCCCCTATGATGTAATAGATGAAAAAATGGAGAAAGAGCTGAAGACAAATCCAAGGTCATCAATTCACGTAATCTTGCCTGAAGGCGAAGGAGATGAAATATACGCAAACGCAAAAAAAGAAATGCAGAAACTTATCGATAACGAAATCATCATACAAGAAAACAAGAGATCAATCTATGTGTATCGGCAAGAAGCCCTCGATGGTTCATTTTCGCAAGAAGGGTTAATTATGGGCGTATCCATAGCAGATTATAAAGAGGGTCATATTAAGAAACATGAACATACAAGGGAAAAACCATTAAAAGATCGCACCGCACATATTCAAGCAACAAAAATGAATACCGGATTGGTGTGGACGACTTATAAAGCTAATAAATCCATAAGAGAGTTAATTGAAGAGATAAAGAGACAATCGCCCGACACGGAATTCATTAAGTTTGGATACAAGCAGATTATCTGGAAGACTGATGCTGAAGACATTATAAGTAGATTGAAAGAGGCATTCAAAAGCAAAGAGTTATACATTGCAGACGGGCATCATAGAGCTGCGTCTGCGGCAGAATTTCAGAAATATATGCTAAAAAATTCTTCAGAGTCAGATAAGGCGAACAATGATGCAAATTGGAACTATTTTATGATTTACGCAGCATCTGATGAGCAAGTAAGGATTTTACCCTATAATAGAGTGGTAAAGCAATTATCGATGCCAAAGAACAAGTTTTTGGGTCAGATTATGGAAAATTTTAATATTGAGATCCTTGCGGGGAAATTTATCCCTGAAGAAAAAGGAAATATTGGCATGTTTTTTGATGGAAAATGGTACAAATTGGCTCCTAAAAAGATTTCAGAAACCAAGAGAGAAAAGAGATTGGATGTTTCGGTATTGCAAGACCAACTTATCACCCCAATCTTGGGAATAGAACATATTAGAAAAAATGACAATATTTTTTTCATTGGCGGTATCAGCGATCCGAGTGATATGGAATCATACGTAACAGATAAAGGTAATACGTTGTTTTTCTCATTATATCCCGTTAAAATGAGGGAAATTGAAGAGATAGCGGATGAAGGGAAATTTATGCCACCCAAATCAACATGGTTTGATCCGAAACTGTTAAGTGGATTGCTATTTAATCCTTTATTCTAATTTTCGGCACGGCTGTAACTTTGACTTTGACTTTGAGTTTTTTAAGCTCTTTTCTTATCCTCTCCGGGAGAGAGGTTAAATTATTTTTTCTTAAAACTAGTTAGGCAGCGGGAAACAATCGAAACGAGGGTGTAATGGAAAAACGATTTGGGCGCGTATGGGTGAAAATGGGCGGAGGGTAAGGCGCCGATAAATAGACGCCCCTTACTGCGCGGGGTTATCTATAAAGTGCCCGGCCTA
>WJKO01000254.1 GCA_014729055.1 Promethearchaeota archaeon
AGTTGGAACCGCTCAGAATGACATCATCGAAGTCTTGGATATCAAACTTGATAAAATTGAGATGGGTGATTTCTCAATAAAAGTCGCTGCAGCTGAAGACGAGATCTATGCAACTGGATCTGGTAATTATATTGTTGGTATTATACGTAGTCATAATAAATTAGGTTTAGTACCAACTCCTGGCGATTTAATGGATCTTTCTACATTACAATCTTTAAATTCAAAGGCAGTACTACTCATAACAGATATATTCGAGATAAACAGCTCTGCTTGTAGAGATGATCTGGGATTTAAAATATATCAATTATCGAATGCCGCAGATCCAAACAGTAATCTTGTCGAAATTGAATGGGATATGGTTGATTTTAATCAAGAATTTTTAGCTCAAATGATCCGGCAATTAAAAACCCAAAAAATACCACTGGCAGAAATTGATGCTTTGGTTAATAAAGCACAAGCGAACATTCAAACAAATGATCTTGAGAATGCTAGAATGTATTTAGAAGAGGCAAAGAAGATTGTAGGAAATAGAACGGATCCAGAAGTCGCAGAGAAGGTCGAACTAAAACTTATTGATCTTCTGTATAGGGAAAAAAAGTATGTTGAGGCATTAAAACAATTAAAACAGCTGAAGAGTAAATATAACAAGGAGAAAACAGAAGAATTTACCGCTAGTATAATGACTATGCTTGGTAGATTATTGGTGCAGTTGGGAAAAAAGAATGAAGGGCTAAAAGCATTAGATGAAGCCGCGAAAAATTATAAAACTGCACGAAAATGGAAGAAATTGGCTTTCGTGCATGTGTTAAGGGCACTAATTGTACTTCCCATGAAAGGCGGAGAAGAATCTTTGATTTGCATCTTTCAGGGGTTAAGTGCAATGAGCAATCTAAGATCGGATCACGACAGGGACAATCTCGTAAATCAATTAAATTTAGAGCGAAATGCAAAGAATTTGATAAAAACATTAGATAATAGGACTAAACAAAATAAATATCTCGATATGTTAAATGAGGTTTCAGAAAAACATGGATACAAGATAGTACTAGGAGATTTATAATGAAAAAGATAAAAAACGAAGATCAAGGAAACACCAATCAAAAACAAGAAAATCTCGAATTATTTTGTTCTGTTAAGAATTGTGGTGCCAAGATTGAACAAGGTAAAGAAGTCAAAATAAATGGCAAAATCTATTGCCCTATCTGTGGAACATCTATTATTAAAGCAAGCCTTGGATTATAAATTCTGCTTTCATTTGCCCTTTTCATTTGGTTTCGTTTTTCGATTTCCACCGTTTTGCACGTATTTTTCGAATTTGTCTCCCGAAACCTCGCGTACAATCTCATAAAACTCTTTATCACTAACACCTGATGTGATTTTACCGAGATTGCCTTTAATTTCTTGAAAGCTCTCCCGTATTTGATCTTTTGGTGCATTTTCTTGCTTTGATTTTACTTCTCTTACAATATCTTTTACAACTTCTTTAGGGAAGTTCATGTCAATTAATTTTAGTTTTTCAACTAATGCATTGGTAATTGCGCCGCTCCCCGACAATTTACCCAAATAGAATTTCCTATTTCTTCCTACAATTTTGGGATTGATAGGTTCATAACTTAAAGGATGGGATAATATTGCGTTTACATGTAAACCCGATTCATGACTAAATGCAAACTCCCCTACTATGGGTTTATGGGGACTTAATGGAAGGCAGAAGTGTTTTTCAACAAGTTTACTGAGTTCGTATAATCTTTCTAGCTTGATACCCGTATTAATATTATTACGCTCTAATATCATGACAACTTCTTCTAATGCCGCATTACCTGCCCGTTCTCCATATCCGTTGACACAAGTATGTGGAAATCGGGCTCCGTGAAATACAGCTTCAACTGTATTTGCAACAGCTAAACCAAAGTCATTGTGAGTATGAACGCCCAACCCTACATTTTCATGCCCTTTTAATGCTTTAGACTGAACTAAATCAGCTAAATAAGCCATGCTTGGAGGAGACAAGACTCCAACCGTGTCGCTGAGAACTATTCGTTCCACACCCGCCTCAATTGCGGTTTTATAAACATTGATCAAATGTTCGGGATGAGCTCTTGATGCATCCTCAGAGACCCAGTTTACACGAACACCATGATCTTTTGCATAATGGATCATTTTGTCAATTAATATAAGCTCTTCTTCTGGAGTTGTTTTCAATATATTCATCATAAGCTCGGAAATAGGCATAAAGAGCACAATTTCATTTAAATCCGCTTTGATACAAGCATCAATATCAGATTCTCTAGGACGTGCTATTGCAACGATCGTACTATTATCAAAGTTTTCGCCTACTAATGCTTTTACAGTTGCAAATTCTGACTCAGACACCGCAGGAAATCCAACAGCAATGATTTCAACCCCAACTTGATCTAACGCTTTTGCAATTTCGATCTTCTCGTCTTTTGTTAAGTAAACGCTCGGTGATTGTTCTCCATCTCGTAAAGTCTCATCCCATATCTTGATAGTTTTCGGTTTACTCTTCGGAAATATTTCTGGAATAGAATTATAATTATAGAGAAGATCTCTGGCTTCTTTACTATTTAAACGATAATTCATGTGCTCTCAAGAAGAACTCAAGAACTCAAGATAAAAAACCTCATGTTCATTTTTTTTTAAAAAGTCAGAAAAAATTTCTTTCCTTTTCCTTCATTTGATTTTATTTTGGTGGTGGATGTAGTTTTTTCAAATCATTTGTCGTTGATTTTTCAGATTCTGAAAAAAAACCAATTATTCGTCCTTTTTGATCAAATACTCCGATCTCTTCTAATATCTCTTTCTTAACGTCAAAATCTAACCTATTTTCTACCATTTTCATGCCGTTTCTGGCACTGATCATGACTTTACCTTTTAAAATATATTTTCTGCCGCATTTTGGGCATGTTAAAAATAATCCTTCCTTGAGAAATTCATGAGTTAATTTCGGATCCATCCATGTATTTATACTTGCATAAGCTATACCAGAGAACACGTGACCGCAGTTCTCACATTTCACGGTAATCTTCTGCATTCGAGTCATATTCGTTCACATTATATTTAATTATGTTATTTAATTATCTTTTTTACATGTTATTTAATTATGTTATAGGTCCAGCGGGTTCTGGAAAATCGACTCTTGTTAATGCATTATATAATCACATCAGCGAAATTTACAATGAAATTAGCATTATCACATTAAACTTAGATCCCGGCGCTCAAATTCTACCTTACACCCCTCATATCGATGTTAGAGACCTTATCACATTGGAACAAGTAATGAAACAATTTAAATTAGGTCCAAATGGTGGTTTAATTGCAGCAACTGATTTAATAATTGATTTTATTGATGATCTTAAGTTCGAGATTTCAGAATATAATGATCCAGAAATCGTATTGATTGATACCCCAGGTCAAATGGAACTATTTGCATTTCGGGCCACGGGTCCTTTAGTCGCTAGTTCGTTAGGATATGGCAATGTTCAACGAGTTACATCCTTTCTTTTTGACCCGACGATATGCAGACAACCAAATGGGTTTATATCTACTATGCTCCTCTCTGCTTCAGTTCAATATCGTTTTATGAATATTCCGCAGGTCAACATTTTATCAAAGATTGATAGTGTTGAAAGAGAAATCATAGAAAGGACAATCAAATGGAGTGAAGATTATAATTCTCTGGAAAATGCAACGGCAAAAGCAGAACGGGGATTGATAAGAGAAATGAGCACTATGCTAACCCAAATGTTTGAGAATTTAGGAAGTCTTGGTGAACTCATAGGTGTTTCGTCTGTAAATAATGAGGGAATTGATAAATATTGGGGGGCTCTTCAACGCATAACAAATTTCGATGAGAGTCCGTATTACTAATTTTTTCAATTTTTTCTAAGATATTCTATAATATCATCTGCTTGACCTGCAAACTCACTATCTTCTATTTCACCGTCATCCAACCAGTAATAATCAACAGACAGTTCTTCAATTGCATCTTTGGCGTCATCCTCTAAGTCGTTCCAATCTTTAGGAGTCTCTCGCCATTCTATGAAATCTTCTATGTTAAACCCAAGTGCCTCTAATTGCTCATAATTGTCAATGGTTTTGTTTATATGATAATCTCCCCGCCAGCTGTATCCCGTTCGCGCCTCTTCAAAAGTATAGACGTATTCAGGACTTTCACCCTCTCCACCCTCGGCAATGCCAAAAATAGGAACATTCGTCTGCAATTCATATAACCGTGCCCATCCTTCTTCTTGTTCACCTTCTTCCATCCAAGTAATATCACATGATTCTAACCAGTCTATTGCATCTGGTATTGGATCCAAATAAGTTGCATTTCCCGTGACTAAATAAAGTTCAATCAGAATATTAATTGCGCGACTCGTTTGCGAACTGCACATAGCAGGAGGCTCAAAGCTACGCGCCCAAGCCGGTTGATCATCTTTATATTGCTGTCCCCACCCTTGTTGAATAG
>WJKO01000255.1 GCA_014729055.1 Promethearchaeota archaeon
AAATGTGCCTCAACAGCTGTCTAAAATTAGAGATATTGAGAAACGCAAAGTATACAATTTGGCTTTTTTAGCTTTCCTGGATTCTATGGGTTACGCAAAAAGAGTAAAAAAATCAAATCATAAAGAATTATTTAAGAAGGTATTAAAACGATACGTCAAAACTGTTGAAGATGTTCTTGAAAACCCTTACTTTGATAATAAAAATTTGGGAACAATGAAAATATTAAATAAATCCACTGCTCAGAATTTAGAACTTAAAGAAGATTCAATAGATGGAATTATTACATCACCCCCTTATTCTTTTGCAATTGATTATGTGAAGAACGATCAATATCAATTAGAGTTTCTTGGATATAATGCAGATGTTCTTAAAGATAATATGATTGGCTTATCAGGAAAAAATAAAGCAGAACGTATAAATAATTACTTTAATGATATGTCAAATGTATGCTCAGAAATCCATAGAGTTTTGAAAAAGGGGAAGTATTTTGTAATGATTATCGGTTCAAATACAAATCAGACAGGAGGCATCCGTTTAGAAAGAAAAATAATTGATTCATGTGAAGATTTAGGATTACGTTTAATAAAGAGCATACTTAAGCCAATAAAGGGAATACGTAATACCATGAAAGATGAATTCGTATTATTTTTCCAAAAACAAAATTAAGATTTTAAATTATTCAAATTTCATATAATGGTAAACATAGAAAAAGTTGAAGAAATAAATCTAAAAAACAAGGAAAAAAAGTATGATTGTATTATCATAAATTTAAATTTTATTATTAGTGAACTAAATGATAATAAATTAATTAGTAGCAATGATATTTATTTTAAATCCTCGACTGAGCTCACTAATAAATGTTGTGATTTATTAAGAAATGGTGGATTATTGTTCATTTATGGATTGCCAAAATATTTGCCAATTTTTGGTAATTTCTTAAATAACAATGTTTTTAGTGGGTATTATTTTCTTTTTAAATACTGGATAGCAATCGAATATTCTTCTAAACACTTCCAAAATCCTCTCCCAAATAGCCATTTAGGGTTACTAATGTACTTGAAAACTAAGTCGGTAGATTCACCTACACCTTTTAATCTCAATACCAAAACAATTAGGGTGCCATATACAAGTTGTCCTTCCTGTGGGAAATTAACAAAGGATTGGGGAGGGAAAAAACATTTAATTAATCCACTTGGATCTGCCCTTTCCGATGTTTGGTCTTACCGTGAAATCCAAATTGAAAATGCTAACAGGATTCCATTCGTAATAGTGAAAAGAATTTATGATTTATTAGATACCAAAAAAAATAAATTTCTTATCGTCAATCAAAGCTCTGGAAATAGCATTTCACAAGATGAAAAAAGTATAAGGATAAGGGAAAAAAAAGATATTGAAACAACTTATTTAGGAAAAAAATTAAATAAAGTTTTTGAAAAAGACTCAATAACGTTTATGGAAAACTTGTATAATGATTATCCAGGCGGCATTTTTGATTTAGTTTTCGCAGATCCCCCATATAATTTAGACAAAAGTTATATCAAATACAAAGATGAAAGAAGTGACTATCAGTATATAGAATGGTGTAATAAATGGTTGAAATCGATGAGCAATGTTCTAAAACCAGGGGGCGCATTGTTGGTTTTGAATTTACCAAAATGGGCAATTTCTCATTCTGTTTTTTTATCTCAATTTATGCACTTCCAACATTGGATCGTTTGGGATGCTATGTCAACACCAGCTGGAAAGCTTATGCCTGCACACTATTCATTATTATATTACACAAAACCTGGAGGCAAACCAAAATCAAACTTTGATAAATACAAATATATTGATAGTAGGAAGTATTGTCTGCGCATTTCTTGTGTAAAAAAAAGAAAATTGATGGGAGATGATGATAAAGAATTATTAAGTGATGTATGGAAAGACATTCACAGGATAAAGCATAAGAAAGATAGAGATCAACATCCTTGCCAATTGCCAATAAAATTAATGGAAAGAATAATTAAGCTTTTTTCAGATAAAGGGGATATTATATATGATCCATTTGGGGGTACAGGTACAACTGCAATCGCAGCGAAAATTACTGGAAGGAACTTTATAATTTCAGATAAAGATATTTATTATGTCAGAGTGGCACGAAATAATTTGAAAAATATAACAACTGATATGTTTGGTCGAAATGTATATAACCGTAAATCTATCAGTAAGGGAAGAAAAAATGAAAACGTGTCGAAAAGATTAGTTGAAACAAGTTATTTAGATCTTTGTTTTAAAAATAAAAAAGTTTTATCTTTAGAAGAAGTAAAAACTATTGACATTAAATTGTATTCCTTAATAAAAAACTATTCAGGTAACTTTAAGAAATTAAAGAGTATATGTAAAAGAAAGCTTGAAACTAATTCGCTACTCAAATAATTTCCTAAATTCAATTTTTTCATCTATGTTTAATTTAGGGATTAGGTGTTCCTCAATATTTTTTTTCCATCTATGTTTTAGAGAATTTTTAATACCAATTAAAAATTCTTCTTTAGTTTTCCAGTATATAACATTATTATCGAAATCTTTCCATGATTTAGGTCTTATCTTTCCATCATAAGGTCGATATTTTACACCATTGCATTCATCTCGAATTCCAACAACTTCTCTAAATAAAAGGAAATAAACATCAAGAAACTTTTTTGTTTCACTGTCATATTTTATGACAATTTCCCATTCTTCGTCATATTTATTAATTCTTTCCTGGAAAATTGTATCAAGGCGAGCCATATCGAACCATGGATTTTTTTGACTTTCATTTGATTTGATGTCAATAGCAAATATTCCATCTTCATTTTCAATTTTAATATCAGGATATGTGCTTTTTGATTTAGGAATAGTAATATCAATACTATCGAATTCATTTTCTAAAATCCTTTTTACTTCTTTAGTGGTGATGTCTTGTGTATTTTTCCAGGCTATCTGATAGTTATCTAATTCTATTTTACTAAAAGCACATGTAATTTTTTCTTCGAATTTAGATTTAAGGCTGTTTATTTTAAGTATTGTATTATTCATTAAATAAATCTTTGATTTCTATTTTGAGAGCGTTTGCAATTTTTTCGATATTTTCCAGACTGATATTTCTCTCCCCACGTTCAATGGCTCCCATATATGTTCTGTGAACACCCACTCTTAATGCTAGTTCTTCTTGTGAGAATCCTTGGGAAATTCTTAATGCTCTCACTCTATTACCAAGCTTTTTCTTAATGTTCACTTTAGATGCCTTGTCATAGAGTAATTTTCTGCGATATTTTAGTCTACACACTATAAGTAGCAATCAGCTCTTATGAGTCATTTCGGTACTTGACGTATATCGATTATTGTGTCTTTTTTATATTCTTCATAAATCGACACTGTAGGTGTTAAATATATTTATTGTCTAGGCTTAGGATAAGGCCTTATAGTGCACCCAAAAATTGAAATTGCATTTTTAATAATTTCATGCATTGACTTTCATCAGCCAGCTATTTCGTTCATTTGAGATTCCTCTAGACAAGTCGTTTTTTTTTATCATTCTCATTCTTGGATGGAAGATTTTTTCTTATTCTGATGAAACTAAATCTATAAACATCAACCAGCGACTAATAAAGAGTTTAATATTGGAGTTAGTAAGTTAGTTTAGGAAAATAGGCGATGCAGTAGCCCCCATTTCGACCGGACACTTTGTAGTAGCCCCCGTTTCGACCGGACACCCATGTCCTCAAAATAAGTTGTAGTCATAGTGTTAGTCATAAGACTATAATTTAACCAGAGGAGTGACATGAGCGAAATCAAAGTCATCACTTTGATCCAGAGGCGGCGCCGCTGGCGGCCGGAGGAAAAATGGGCGATGGTTGAAGAAGCAGAACAGCCGGCTGCGTAAAAGTATGCGCCTCTTGACACTTGCCTATTTATTCTTACTATGCAGGTCTTAACGATAGATAATAGGATTTTGCGGGGGCTACTGCATTATTGATATGGCCTAATTTTATTATATCTTATCTTTCATATGCCATTTAAGTTTAAATATAACGCGATCTTTAGCGAGCTTGCGATATTCTACATTCGTCCAGTAAGGAATATATTCCTTTTTTATTAAGAAAATTTGTTTATTTTTATCATAAATAAAGCAATCATTTTTTGGCTTTGAGAGACGTTTTATTGGCTTATCAATAATGTGCTTTTCCACCTTCTGAATAGGATATTTCGATGGATCCGCTTCTCTTGATAAAGCTTTATAATCTGATATATATACTGGGTTATTTAAATAAAAGTCTAAAAACCTGCGGGCAATTTCAGTTATTGTCCAAGATGTTTGCTTAGTTTTAGTAGAGAGCAAAGATAGAAGAACAACCATTTTATAACTTCTTGATGGATTTAACTCTCTCTCCAAATGTTCCAAAAATCTTTCTCCCGGAGTATCCAACAGTTTCTTTTCAAATTCAGCAAGGTCTTCGGCTTCTTTCTTAAATCTCAACCAATTTCCAAATTTTTTCAATGCTTCATCAGGATTCAACTCCTTTGCCTCCGGGTTGGCGAAGACATCCATGATGTTAAGCGAACGGTCCTGGTTTTCGCGTACGATGCGGTATTGTTCGAGGAGGTGCTCTTTGAGGTTTTGGGCTTGAGGGCGCGTTTGATCTCGTCGTTCCAGACGCGTCTGACTTTGGTCTCAATATCCACATGGCAGATGCGGGGGATGTCGAAGCGGGGCGGGATCTGCTTTTCGGGTTTAAAGGTCTGAAC
>WJKO01000256.1 GCA_014729055.1 Promethearchaeota archaeon
GAAAAGAACTAGACCGTTTATTTTTCAATGTGTATAATACAATCACCGGCGAAGAATCCGTTGAAGAAGAATCCAGTGAAGAATCCGGTTTTACGCTCAATATCATGAAGTATCTTGCAATCTATCATTATTATAAGTATCGCAAAAGATATCTATATCTGGAGAAGAAGGAGGAGAAGACAAAAAGTGAAAAGAAGGAGGAAGAAAAAGAAAAGTCGAAAAAAGATTCAAACTTAGCATATCATCAACGATTGCTCAATAAACTTATGAGGATTATAGTAGTAGCCGAAAATTCAGACGTTAACAATTCGACCGCCTTTTTGGAATATCTCGACAAGATACCGGTTATTCTACCGAGTGCTGAATTCATGAAACATATGGCGAGACCTATTTCCCATTTCCTTACAACAGATCAGGATTCAATGAGCACAATTAAATCAAGTTTCAAGGAACATGCGTATACATCATATAAAGAGCCAATTCTTGAAGTGCTGAGGTATCGGGTGGCATTACAAATAACGGATAGCAAATTCTTATTGGAAAACATTTCCGACGAATTCAATACACTGAACCAATCACTATTTAGAGATGGAGTATTCTTCCTTGAGCAGATTGACGTTAAAGAGATAAAGGTGAGCGTACCCACTGGTATTAGGCGGAATATTTTTAATCCCAAGAACATGAAAAAATTTGAACCCGAATTAAACTTAAAGAAAAAATTTCAACCTTTTCCTTTAGTAGAAAACTATAATCTGATTGGGAAAATTGATATAAACAGGACATTGGCAACAGCAATTATAAAACAAATTGAAAATGATAAAGAACCCCCCGGCATTCCCATCACATTACGCGCTCAAGAATGGCAAGGATCGGAACAAGATACCCAAGTGCAGACTGCCCAAGAGCAGATTAACACAATACTAGGTGATGCAGAAATCGGGAACGAGATTATTGAAAAATTCAAGCTGAAAGATTATACCTTTAAGCTTGATAACTATCAAATCAAAGATGTTATTTCAAAATCACATAATGCAAATTATGATGATAAGATCAAAGAACTAGAAGATGAAATCAAAACGCTTGGTGACAGCATTCGTAAAAACTTGAAAAAGCTTAAGGTTATACGCAGCGTCGGCGATATCGTATATGACATTCGGCGGTTACAATATGAAGACAAATTGGAAGATAAAGCTTGGGACATCTTGAAAAAAAGATTTAAGAAAGATCTGGAGAATTTAAAGGACGAAGGCGTCATGGATGAAAGCGATTTTAATAGAATCCGGGCTTTGCAAAACGATAGTACGAAATTTAATGAAGAAGCGGAGAATTTACTGGAACAATTAGATGTATTTTTGCGGGAACATAAACGACGTTATCAAGATGAAAATAGCCCTAAATATATAAAAAGACGCAAATTGAACGAGATTATAGCATATTTACTCATGGAAAAGAAAAAACACGCGAATAGAAATGAGAAAAAGCGTAAAGAATTTAGGAACACCTATCAAAAAGCCATCGAATTGCTGTTCAATCCGAACGTTTTTCCGAACTTCAACAAGTATTTTAAAAATGAGTTAGAAAATGTTCCGCTCAAAGCGAAAGTGTTGCTTTCGAACAATTTGCAGGAAAAGATCAAAAAGGGTGCAGGAATAGATTCAATTCAGGTACTAAGCCCAAAATTCCCTTCAAAAAACTGTGTAGCAAACGTTGCACTCGAAGCATACAAAGAAGTCAAAGATCCAGCCCCAGAGTTTTTAAGGGGCAAAATTGTAGAGCAATTGCGGAAAAACATTCAAGAGCTGGTCAAAGATAAAGGTATCGTGATCGGTTTAGATGACAATAGGCTAAACTGTCTCTATACCTTTGCATATGGCGTCTTGTCACTTAAAGAAATCGATGAATTTAAAACCCTCATTGAAGAAAAAAATCCATCCGAAGAACAGCTGAAACGCTTGTGCAAATTGCAAGAGACAATGCTCAAGAGCCTCAATGATTTCATTACAATACGAGATCCCCCCCCTAAAAAGCGCGGAGCAACTATTACAAGATCTAGTAAAGCGATATTAACAAAAGAGGAAATCGAAAGCCTCGTTCTTGCATGTGCGGGAATAAAAAAGGAACCTAATAATCCCCATAAGTTTTTCGAGAAACTCGAAAGTCACGTGTTAAGTCAGATAAAAAGACCCACTGCCGACCAGCCCGATGATATAGAGGGAGACAACCAAGATGTAACAAGTGTCGTGCGCGAGCCCGAGTTTACGGATTATCTGATGGCACCCATAAAGTTTTGGGCGGAGAAACGGGGGCATTTAAGCAGACATATTCACGGATTAAGCAAAATGAACAAACGAGATGTGAATAAGGATACAGATAAAATTATGCGGAGGAAAATGGACAAATACCACTACTGGAACCGTTTTACGAATTTAAGGATGGCAATTCGGAACTATTTACTCCGCAGTTTCGCATTAGTCGTCAGAGTTTTTGAACCTATTTACGTTGCTCATGAAAAGCTCAGTTTTCAGCAGGGAGGGCAAGGCGGATTTTTAAGCCTCATCACTCAAGGTATGTTTGATGACATCGGCGAGTTCAATAGAATAATAGAAAAATGGATGGCAAGCACAAATGAAGGATTTAATTCCAAATTTGAATAC
>WJKO01000257.1 GCA_014729055.1 Promethearchaeota archaeon
AAATTCTATCATTACACAGGAAACCCCGGAAAAAAGAACAGGAATGTGAATCTGAAGAAGAATGTTATGAAAAGGTTGAGAATTGCAGGATTTTCAGCATTAAAAGATGTTTTTAATGGTGTTGTCGGGGAGAGGCTATAGGTTGTGAAATATGTAATATTACTCATATAGTGATAATCTATTCTCTGTTCTATTTGGTTTTAGTTCTTCTGCATGCCTTTTATGCCTTTGCTGATATGTCTCTCTACCAGGATACAATCTGAATATCCCTTTATATAAAGTTTCAGGATCAACTGCTAAAGAATATGCATCTTCAATGCTTGTCACATCATGGTCTGGAGGAATATATTTTTTATTACCCCAGTTATGTTTCTTAACAATATTAGGACTTATTACGCAAGGGCTTAGCAAATGAACCATTGAATATCCATTAAATAAAAAGGCCCTTGAAAGTATATATGCCAGTTCCTGAACAGCTTTTGGTTGAACAACAGATCTAGCAACAAAACCAGCTCTTCCCTGAAGAGCAGATTCTATAGGATTCAGGTAATTTTCGTTGTTTGATATTTCACCTCCCATTAATAAGGTTCCTTTTTTAGCTAGTTTCTCTGTTGTCGATGATGATTGTTGACCTGTTAAAGCAAATTCATTGTTGTCAAATATCAAATCCACATATTTCACATTTCTAAGCCCAGAACTTGTTTCATATTGAAATCCGATACTTAATTTATCACCGTCTCCTCCTATTGAAATGATTAATTTATCAGATACCATTGCCCATCCCTGAGCAACCGGGTTAGCCAGTCCATGTGCTACATGTATTCCTTCTGAATTTGGATAACCTGAAGCTCTCCCAGAGCATCCAATTCCTGAAGCAAATCCAACATCATCAGGTTCAAGACCCAACGCAGAAAGTGCCATATAAATTGCATCCATTATAATATAGTATCCACAGTTATCACACCAAATTACTTCTGAATGTTGATTTTTAAATATTTCAAGAGAATTGTCATCAAAGTTCCAGATAACGGGAAAATCTTTCTTAGCAAATAATCTATTTGGAGATAAAGGTATATCATTTACCCTCGCGATGGATTCCTCGTCTAGTATCTGTTTCAACCCAGTGCTTTTAACACCGGAAAAATCTCCCTTCAATATATTTTCTAACTTTTTTATCCCACTCATGACATAAGTTCACCTTTGATCTGGTTGTAAATTTCTTCAGGAGTAAACATAACATTTCTGTGGTTTAATATTGATTTTACTTTCTGATTCAAACTATAATCCTTAGTTTCTTCCCTTAATACTTCTGCAAACTGTCCAGTAGAGTTAACTTCAGGAACAAAAATCATATCATATTCCTTTATCCTCTTTAATAATATTTTTTGTAAGGGATAAACTTGCAGGGAAGAAATGAGATGCACATCATAGCCATTATCTGATAATTCTTCTGACAATAAATCTACAGCATCACGAGCAGCGTACCATGTTGAACCCCAAGGTAGAATAGCAATTTTTTTTTCATTGTCTTTTCCAGGTAGCGGATCATAAAAATCTAAATCCTGTCTTGGTTTAATAATTAAATCATTTTCCCTTAAATAATCTATCCTTGAATACATCTTCAAATGTGTTTGTTCTATCGCTTCTAAATCATGTGGAGGGATAGGGAGTCCGGTATCCTCATAGCTTAGAAGTCCGGTGTATTTTAATGGAAGATCAGATCGTTTTGGAGGTTGGGTTGGCTTCAGTTTCCTTAAATCAGGTCTTTTGATTGTTTCCTGCCTGATAGAAAGCTCCCTGTCTGAAAGCAGGAAGACAGGAATTGAAAGTTTTTCGGCAATATTATAAGCAGTTGGAACAGCAGTAAACATTTCATCAACTGTTCTTGGGGCAATTACAGGAAATCTTGCATCCCCGTGAGTCGGGGAGATTGCCTGCCTCAAACCGGATTGGGAGGTCATTGTTGGTAGTCCTGTACTGGGAGTTCCTCTCATAACATTTGCAACCACCATAGGTAGCTCATAGACCAATCCCAAAAGTTCTCCCCCTAATGAGATTCCAGGATCAGAGGTTCCTAAAAAAATTCTCTGGGTTCCATTTCTGACTCCTCCCCAGATATGTCCGATAGCAATTCCAAAACTTTCAATTTCACTAATTGTTTGTGTGTGGACACCCCCTCTTGCTAGTATTTCATCAATCATTGATAAATTATCACTTGTCTGATCATATATAGAAGTAGCAGGAGTAATCGGATAAACAGTAGAATTTGTGACCTCCCAGTTGAGTAAAGCCTCAGCAAGTGCCTGATTTCCATCAATAAGCATCCTCCTCGTTTTTTCAGTATCCACTTCAAATTCAATTCCAAGATCTTTTTGTTCCTTGTAGTTATATCCTTCTGAAAGGGATTTTTTTAATGCATTAAGGTGTCTCTCAGGCAGGTTTGAAAAAGATTCTGTAAATGCTTTTTCAAGAATATCTTGAGGGATACCCATTTCAGAACCTAAATACCCGAATGCAGAAACAGATGTATTTTTACTACCTGCTGCCAACCTCGAAAATGGAACATAAAAAAATTTTGAATTTGTCCCATAAAATTCATTTGGATCAAATTGCGAATCTGGTTGATCTTCTTTATTTAAAATGATTAAAGTGTTTTCTCCAAATTTATCTGGATATCTTTGAACTTGCTGTGTTAGAGATTTTTCATCAAGTGCAATTATTACATCTAAATTTTCAGAAAAAGTTCTGGGTTGATAATGTGATGAAAATTGTCTTTCATCCCATTTGAATCCTCCTGTTTTTCTGGAAGGAAAGTCAGAATGAGAGATAGACATAAGTCCATATCGTTTTGCAGCTAAAGCAAATGCTTTGGAGGAAGAAATAATAGGATTGGTTGTAGAATCAGTTATCCGAAAATTAAGTTCAACAATAGTTTTCAGTGTTTTAGATGACATGATCCTTAGATGATTAAATTATAGAGAATTTTGAAAAACATCAAAATTCTTTAAGAAGAACTTTGAATTATTCTCTATAAACATCTGAAAATAGAGATCAATTTATAGGTAATTCAAAGTTCTCTATATTTTTAAAATTGTTACCTTTCTAAAATAGCAAAAACAAACTTAGTTATATAACTTCGGTTGAAAATAATTCAACTATTTAGTTGAAAAACAGCTAAAGGATTGTAAAAAAAATAAGATACATTTTGTGCATAGATGCCTGAATATGT
>WJKO01000258.1 GCA_014729055.1 Promethearchaeota archaeon
CTGTATGAGCAATCCAAAGACCCAAGAAGAGAAATATAATGAAATTATTGCTTTAATTGATGAAATTAAGCAAAGGATAAACAACAAGAATTTTGATAAACCAATTCACGAAGAATTCAAAAAACTCATCACATTAATCTCAGACATTAATCCTTTTAACAACATTATTATTGATATTTACGGGGAATCGCATAGACTGGATAAGAGTCGGCAAGATTTGTTGGATCCGATGAAGAAAGGGACTATCTTAATGAAATTGGATTTTTGGAAAGAAAAATTGGGCAAATCTATGGATCTTATAGAATTAAAATAAAAGAATAAGTGATAAGAAGTCCGTACAATTGAATTTGTCTATACTAGGGAGAGCTTTTCAAATAAAATATATTTCCTTTTATCCCCAAATCCGTCTGATGGACCAGTCTTATTTTCAAAAAGAATTTTTACATCAAAATTATCCAATACGGCTTTTTTAAAATTGCCTTTCCAAAGACCAACGTTATCTCTGTAATTGATTTTCTTAAATTTTTTCAATGCATCATCTTGATATTCAAGCATTAGAAAATATCTTTTAGACACTCTAATTATTTCCGATAAAGCGGATATTAGCTTTTCGGGGTTAATATGTATAAGAAGGCCAGATGTAAACACCAGATCGAAATAATTATCTTTGTACATTATATCAAAGACATTTCCAACTGAAAAACTGATCTCTTTATTCTCTCTTGCAAGTGCTATTGAATAAGGTGAAATATCAATACCAAATAAGTTAAATTGACCACAATAAGACAGCGCAATTAGATTGTGTCCCCTGTTACAACCAACTTCCAGTATTGTTTGTAATTCGAGATTAGATGTTATCTTCTTAAAGAAGGGTATAAGATTATAGGGAAGTATTTTATTTCTCTGGGTGTATCTTATACCAAAATCACCAGCCCATTTATTCTGATTTAGATTTTCTTGTTTTACCATATATTTATGGAAAATGTATTATTATTTAAGTCTTCTGCATTATTGAATTGGATATTGAAATGTTTTCCAGAAATTTTATATTTTTAAATACCAAGATGTATTGTATGAAGAAAGAAATCAAACCATTTCAGCTTGCTGAAAAATCTATAAAGAAAAATCTTATTTTAGCTACTAAACTCGACGATAAAGTTAATATTATGACATTGGGTTGGAAAACCATAGGAACATTGTGGAGTAAACCGGTATGGATTGTCGCAGTAAAACCAAGCAGGTTTACTTATGATATGATTAACAAAAGCAAAGATTTTACCCTCCATTTATTCTCAAAGGAACGAAGTGACGTGGTTGATCTGTCAGGCATGGCATCTGGCAGAAATACAGACAAGATAAAGGAACTGGGCTTGACTCTCAAGAAAAGCAACAAAGTAAACACACCATTAATCGAAGAAGCAGAGATAAGTTATGAGTGTAGGATCATTCACACTGCCGAGTCAGGAAATAATGCCGAGCATAGATTGTATTTTGGACATATATTAGCAGCATACGCAGAAGAAGGTTTATTAAATTAGGTTTTAGTAAAAATAAAAAGAGACAAATAACCGAATATATTTGGTTGGTATAAGCGGCTTTTCTAAAAATCTCTGCTGAATCCTTTTCTAAAAAGTAGCAAAACTATAAAGAGAAAGATCGGAGTAGAAAACCCAAATATATACGTTAAGCACCCCCATATTGGTTCTTGACACGACATATCAAGCAGTTCTTTTGAGGCATTTTGGGTCGTCACGATTGCAATAACATATATAATTAATCCAAAACAGATGAGTTTGGATTTTTTACGCAGTTTTGATCCCTCAGGTGCCTTTACACCCATGTCAAGATACAATTTCATTAATAACGTAATCGCAAGAAACAGCATAAATACTACGTACATCCACCAAATTGCAAATCCGAGATAGGCTGTCGTATCTTGTCCTGTTGAAGAATAAGCGGCAGGCAACACCTCAATACCAAACCAATGATAGAGGTTCATCTCAACGAATCGAGCAAGCAAAATTAAAGGCGCAGTCACACCACAAATCCAAGTTAATATATTATTTTTTCTCGCTAATACATATTTTTCCAGCGGATGCGTTAGAAAAGGTAATGAGGCGAATAGGATGAAGAATGTGATGACAAATTTATCTTCGTTAAAAAACCAAAAAGATCTAAATAATTTTAGCGTACCAACATCATAATCGCTATCCTCATTGAAGATAGGATTCGGGTTATTAAACATCAACGTATCAACTGCTACGATCAAATATAGAATTTGACATATTGCTACACATAAAATAAAGATCCCTAATCCGCGAAAATAAACACGTTGTGCCTTATTATTTTGAAATTTCTTACGTTTACCAACAAAATCCAAACCAACTAAGATAAATTGACCGATTAATGCACCCATAAGGATATAATATATTACCAAATACAGAAAATATACCTCTGAAATTTCATCATTCAAACTTAAAAACAGTTGATTAAGCATGAACTAAGTATCGATGTAAATATTTTTAAATTTTCATGTTTTTTGGATATGATGGCAATATAGTTTCATTTATATTTGCATCTCACGAATTATGTATCAGAAATAAAGATAGAATGAATTAACGAAATATCAAAGTGAGTGTTATGGCAGAGAAAGAAGTAGATAAAGATGTATTAAGATATTTTAATGGGCAAAGAAACCAATCGAAAAATTATTTTGCCTTCAGCGCAGAATGGATAGGGGTTACTTTAACGATACTAACCTTATTGTGGAGCTTTGGAAATTACCTTCCCGCCGTATCTTATTTACTGCTAATCGCATTTATATGCTTTGTTAATAATGTTGCAGTAAATTCGAAGATTATACATGAAATTGATGACGGACAACTGGAAGAACTCGGAGATCTATCACCTTGGGTATCATTTGCAGAAGCGACATACAGTTTGGGATCAACCCTAGTATTGACATCTTTTATGATTATATTTTATTCAGCTCTACAAGAAGATATCTGGGCTCCTACAATTTTCCTTGTAGTTATATGGTTAATGCTTGGGATTTATAGCGGAATTCGAAAGAAAGTCAATTATAAAAAACGGGAAACTGAAGTAACTGAAGTAAAAAGAAAATCAACGTCTATTAAGATCTTCCTCTATCTGATTGAGATAGGTTTCCTTGTATTATTATGGTTAGATTATCTTGCCGTTCTTGATTGGATAAGTGCATTGATGTAGTCTTGTAGATCAAATTTTCTTCCGATTAAAAAGAACCAAAAAAAATTGAAAAAAGTCTGCGTTAAGCAGATGTAACTAATCTAAGATAAAACATTTTTTCTTTTTCTTTCTCAAGATCGGACAAACCATCGATATAACTTCATCCCGAGCACAAACAAGCCAATGCCCTCAAGCGCTAACACACCTATCCACCCCCAAGGAACCAACCAATTTGTAATTTTAAAAAAAATCTAAGAATAAGAGAAAAGCAACTCAGATAAAAAGAAATAAGAAAAAAGAATTAAAGTCTTAATAATGAAGATTATATAAGATTGAAAAATGACTTTCGACTATTACTTTAAGAGAATATTAAAGGACGCATTTCCTAGCGATATTATTATAGATAATGACATAAAAGTCGGCACTCTCCCGCTAATAATAGATCTGATTATTAAGATTCCACCTCCCTTTTTAAAGAATGAAGTCCAGAATTATAGCAATACATTACCAGTTTTAATCAGAAACTTCCGAGAAATTAACATCATCGAGTATAAAAGTAGCCACGATATCCCTAATAAGGGCGATCTACTAAAATTATTTGGTTATTTCGGATTATATGCTGAGCAGAATAATTTTGAATTAGCCGATCTAATCAATCAAAAGTGTACGCTTTGGTATATTTGCTGTTTAAAACCGAAATTCTTAAAAAAATTAACAAATAAAAGCAAAATTGTACTAGAAAAAGGCAAGGGTCTTTATAAAATAAGTAAGTCGATTTTAGGATTTAATTATTTCATTTTAATCATCGATGAATTAGAATTAAAAGAAGAAAACTATCCTTTATTGTTAAACCTAAAAGGAAAAAAGCTGGTTGAAGTAATAAAAAAAATTATTCGAGAAGGATTAATTAAAAATTAAAAATTTGAGTACTATGACTGAACTTGAAAAAATTTTTCCCGAGGATATAAAAAATAATATTAAAATGGCTGTGGAGCATCTCGGTATCAAAAAGGTTGTAGATGCCGTAGGAGTCAAAGAAGTTGTAGATGCCGTAGGTGCCAAAGAAGTTATTGGTGTTGTCGGTATCAAAAAGGTAATAGATGAAATCGGTTTAGATAATATATTTAACGCATTATCAAAAAAAGACAAAGAAGAATTAAAGAAATTATTGCAAAACGAAGACTCGTAATTTACTGTAGTTCCTTTAACCTTTTTTTCAAGTTCTATATGTTCTTTTATCGGTTCTTTTAAATTAATGCTATTAGTGGTCTCATTTTCTCTTGCTTCTCATCTGTAAAAGCTAAAATAAAAATAAGATTAGATCCCTAAGATCAATCATTTTTTCTTTTTTTTTCTCAAGATCGGACAAACCATCGATATAATTTCATCCCGAGCACAAACAAGCCAATACCCTCAAGCGCTAACACACCTATCCACCCCCAAGGAACTAACGAATTTGTCATTTCGAATAAATTCGCACCGTCCACGAAGAAGTCTTGTAATAAGACAACAACAATTCTCGTCGGTAGCCAAGATACACCTTTCGCAAGACCCGGTGCTATTAATTCTATCGGAAAAAATGCCCCACTAAATGTCATTAATGGAATTAAAATAATCCAAACTCCACCGCCCGACGCTTCAGGAGATTTGAAAATGGCAGCTGCAACTAAAGCTAATGCGTTTAAGAATAGCGAAGCTAAACTCACAGTTATAAATGTACCTAAGACC
>WJKO01000259.1 GCA_014729055.1 Promethearchaeota archaeon
GCCAATCAAAAATTAAAAGAAATCATAAATATAGTGAAAAAAAGACCCAGTATCAAAGATGTAAGAGCAAGATTAATGTTAGGTGGGAGTTCTGTAGATAATCCTGAATTTGTCGAGGTATTAGAACATGCTGGTGGGGCGGTAGTGGCAGATAGTGTTTGCACGAGTACTAGAACTTTCTGGGATGACAACCTATGGATGCCAGAAGGACAAGAAATAGATGATGATCTCGATGAATTGGTCAGACGAGTTTACGTTCGCTCCCTTTGTCCACGAATTATGAATGGACATCAAGAACGTCTTAAATTTATTAAATCTCAAATAAAGAATGCGAAAGTTGACGGTTTAATTCTCCAGAGAATTGAATTTTGTGATTTGCATGGATGTGAGAATATGTTATTAGAGCATGAAATTGAAGAGGATTTGGGTATTCCATGTTTAAGCATTGATCGAGAACATTTTTTGGGTGATACAGGGAGACTGAGAACCCGCGTTGAAGCATTCTTAGAAAAGATAGGGGGACAATAAGATGACTAAAGTGAGAAAAGTCGGACCAATGGAAATACTACATGAGGGTGCTCGTCAGACCTTGGATTTAGTTGAAGGAGCAATCCCAAGACAAGAATTACGAGTACTAAAAACATTTTTAAAATGTTATGAAAGGGTATTAAAAAGACACGTAGATGGCATCCATTCAGGAAAACCAATTTTGGGACACCATTTCGCCTTCCCTGCTGAACTCTTTGCTATATATGACGTGGTTCCAGTTTGTTTTGAGGCAATAACGTACCTATTATCTGCCATGTTTGCAGAAGGGGCAGAACCTTACTATGATTTAGCACATGCCTATGGCCATCCATATCATTCATGCACATCGCAAAAAGGAGTTATGGGTATGGCTTTAAAAGAAGAATTTATGGATGTGGATGTGATTGCGATTCCGAGCGCTCCATGTGACAACACGGTGGCTACATATCAATTCTTCTCTGAGATTAAGAAGGTTCCTACCATTGTGGCAGATATGCCTTATCATCATGATGAACGAGGATATGAATACTATACAAATGAATTGGAACATATGACAAGCGAATTAGGTAGTATCATAAACCAAGAACCAAATTACAAGAGATTAAGGCATGCTGTATCTGACAGTTCGAAAGCGATTGAATATCTCGCAGAAATTAATGATTTAAGAGCTGTAAAGCCTTGTCCGATTGAAAGTATTTTCAATCCTATAGGTTCTGCGGTGCAGAACTTTTTTGCTGGACAGCCAGAAAAGGAACAATATTATCGCGAAATCCGGGACCTAGCAAGAAGTCGGGTGAAGAAAGGAATTAGTTATGGTGGTGAGGAGAGGATTAGATCATATTGGCCCTATATGTCAGTTTTCTTTGATATCTCGTTTTGTGAATGGATGGATCGGGATCTCGGTATGACAGCTGTGAGCGATCTCTTCAATTATTTCTTCTTTGATCCTATTTATAATGCCGAAAAGATCCCTATTCGAGAAATTTATAAAGGATTAGCCATGCAATCGATGGACTATCCTATGGTTAGGCAGAGCGAACGTTTTTTGGATACTTTTTTGGATGATACCGTATTTCTCGCAAAGAAATTTGATGTTGATTGTGCAATATTCTCAGCTCATATTGGCTGCAAACAATCCGCCGGACTATATCAACTTATCCGCGAAGCTTTAAGGGATGAATTAGGTATTCCGATGCTAATCATAGAAATTGACATTGGAGATAAAAGATTTGCGTCAATTGAGTCAATAAAAGAGAAAATAACGGAATTTACAAAAACCCTTATGTAAAATGGGAATACGTTTATGGTAGAATATATTTATGGGAGAATATGTTTATGGTAGAATATTATGTTGGAATTGATGCAGGAAGCACCAGATGTAAAATAATTGTTATTGATGAAAAGAATAATATTATTTTTCAGAAAAAAAAAGCAATTGCCGGAGATCCAGAAAAAGTTGTAAAAGACTTATTAAAAGAAGCCAAAAAGAAATACAAAGTAAAGGCAAAAAATTCCAAATTCGGAATTACAGGTAGAAATGGACAAGACCTTAAACTCATTGATAATAAATATTCCGAGTTACTGTGCTTAGCGAAAGGAAGTAATGAACTCGAACCTGATACAAAAATCGTAATTGATACAGGGAGCTTTACCAATAAAGAGCTTAAATTAATGGATGATGGATCCATATCGGATTATATTCAAAATGATATCTGTAGTTCTGGTGGTGGTATTTTTTTAGAATTAGTTTGTAAGTCTTTGGACATTTCTCTTGAAAAGATGAGTGAACTCGCATTAAATGCAGAAAAAATAGTACCAATTACTTCGCAATGCTCAATTTTTGCTGAAAGTGAGGTCATCTATTTAATGAATGAAGGTAAATCCGTTGCGGACATCTCTGCTGGTGTCTGTAATTCAATCGTGGGACGAATCGTTCCATTGGTTTCACGACTCGGTATTGAACAAAAGGTTGTTTTTTCAGGCGGTGTAGCAAAAAATGAAGCAATTCGTCAAATGTTTGAAAAACAACTAAGATTTAAACTTGCAGAGATGAGTATAGATCCCCAATATATCACCGCATATGGTGCTGCTCTATTATCTAAGGAGGTAAAATAAGATGTATTATGGGGGAATCGACATTGGATCATTAACAGGAAAAGCGGTTGTTGTCAATGATGAGAATAAGATTATCACAAGTGCAATTATTCGAGTAAAACGTAATCCTGTACTGACATCGAAATTAGTATATGAGGAAGCTTTAGGTAAGGTAGATTTATGTTCTGACGAGATAGCATATTGCATTGGAACTGGTTATGGAAGAGAACGCATCCAATTTGCAGACAAATCAATAAGTGAGATTTCTTGTCACGGTAAAGGTGCATATA
>WJKO01000260.1 GCA_014729055.1 Promethearchaeota archaeon
ATTTATGAGCTGCAACGAACAGCCTGATGATTCAAAAAACACCGGAGATAAAATCCCTTATTGGATGGACGATCCAGACAAGATGGTTCCCTACATTGAGAAGAGTATTAAGAATGCGAATTGGATGTTAAAAAACAGAACGATTGAAGCCCCTGTATATTGTACGATCCAAGTCATTAACTATAAACAAGCAGTAAAATATTTCAAGAAGGCATCCAATGAAGGACACAATTTCTTCTCAATTGGCGTCAGCGAGTTTCTTAAAACCCCAAAATATAGGTTTGAGGGAATTAAAAAGATTTTTGAGATCATTTGCGGTATTAGAAAAGCAGTTGGAAGACGATATCCTATTCATATTTCAGGGCTTTCGTCCTACAACTTAATACCGTTTATCCATTATTTAGGCGCAACTTCGTGTGATGGCTCCACTCCAGTTCAATCTGCTCTTGCATATGGGACAGTCTATAACGTGGGAGGGCGGGGAATAAGTTCATCCAAGCTCAAAGACCTCTATCCAAGATTAATCAACTCGAATCAAGATATTAACATTAAAGAAGATGAACGAAAAACAATCTTATTAAAATGGTTTCAAGAAGAGAACCAGTATGGTAAATGTGGTTGTCAGATATGTAATTTACGCAATATTAAGGAAAGAATACAAGTATTTAACGAAGGATATAATGTACATAGTGCGAGTGAATGTCGGGTTATACATAATATCCATATATGGAAGACACTAATAGACAAGCTAAAGTTAAAGATGCTCAAAGATCCTGACAAATGGTTAGCAGATTTCGTTGAAAAGCAGAATACAACCTATATTCGTAAAGTATTTGCGCTTTTTAATGAAGTTAAAAATTCATATATAAAATAGTCTTTAAGCAAGATAAAATTCGAAGATAAAATTCGAATAATATTTTAAAGCTCCAAGATTTTATAATCTTAACCATAAAAAACTAATTCTTAAAAGATTATTAAAGTGAATTAAGATGAATGACGAAGATTTTGAAAAAAAATATGATGCATATCTCCAAGCACCCGAAGCTCTTATCGATGGGATTGACTTTGAGACACACATCATCTGTACCTACATAGCGAAATTATCTTCAAAGCAGAATGCAACATATATGGCAAAATACGCCGTAATTGAACAAAGCACGGGAACGTGGACACGAGTGCCAGCAGAAACCCCAGAAGTTAGAAAAAAACATGTTGGTAAGGTATTAAGCGTTTATGAAGTGCCAAATTACGAATATGAAGTACCTTCGAGGGAACCTATCAATCCACTAATTAAGTTGCAGTCACGTCAATATGTCTTCATTGTGGCATATCCGTTAATAAACGTACAAAGACCTGATGGAACATTCAATTTCCCACTGATGTTGACTACCGTACACGGAAATATCTCTTTAGGGGGGCCATTGAAATTAGTAGATATCCGATTTCCAAAGGCATTCTTAGAGCAGTTTAAAGGACCAAAATTCGGTATTGATGGTATTCGAAAAGTACTGAAAGTGCCAGAGCGACCTATGTTGAATAACATGGTTAAACCTTGTACAGGTCATAGCTGTGAAACTGCTGCGGACTTAGTTTATAAAGCTGCTGTCGGAGGTTGTGATGTCGTTAAAGACGATGAACTTATCGCAGACGCAGTATTTAACACTCTTGAGGACAGAGTTACCGCTGTAATGGAAGGTGTAGATAAAGCAAATTCTGAAAAGGGTGAAGAAACGCTCTATACAATTAACATTACTGATAATGTCCCTGATGTCTTAGAACACGCTAATAAGATCCAAGATCTCGGCGGGAATGCATTGATGGTAAACTTTTTAGTTGTTGGATTATCTACATTAAAAGCAATTACGGAAGATCCGAGTATTAAGATACCCGTCTTAGCACATATGGACTTTGCTGGTGTATGGTATGAAGATCCATGGTCTGGTGTTGCAAGCGATCTTACCCTTGGTAAGTTTCCGAGAATCTGTGGAGCCGATATTATTGTTGTTCCTGCACCTTATGGAAAAGCAGTCGTAGTTGATGAACGGTACTTTATGAATATTAAAGCAATGAGATTTCCATTACAGAACATTAACCAGACCCTTCCAATGCCCAGTGGTGGAATAACCGCGGGGATGGTCGGCAAATCCGTTAGAGACGCTGGTAAAGACATTCTTATTGGATCGGGCGGCGGAATTCATGCACACCCAGACGGACCTATTGAAGGTGCCAAAGCATTCAGACAAGCAATTGATGCAGTCATGAAAGGCATTAAAGTCAAGAAATATGCGAAAGATCATGAGGCATTAGCAAAAGCCATGGGTCTTTGGGGATCTAAAAAGACTACCTTTGAGCAAGACGTCTAAGACTTATTCAATAATTCGGGTCTGATCCCAAATAAACATTTTTTCTTTTTTTACGACATAATTTAATTCACAGAGTGATGATATAAACAAAATCTAATACGAACGACCGATTGTCCAATATTTATCAGTTCGTTTCGAACAGATAATGCAAAATAATTCATCATTAGCAAGACTTTTTCCATTAAGTTCGCCGTATTCATTCTCGCTTTCATCATAAAAGTCCATATATCTTACTGGTATTCCTAGGAACTTCAGTCCATCGCACCGCTTTTCGAGTTCAGATGCACAATCTTCGCTACCACAGAATGGAATCTCTACAACGCCCTTGTCATTCTCTACTAATTCAATCGCCTCATCCATATCATTAGAACGCGAGATCGCTTCTCGAGTATTACTTGCAAGAGATTTTCTTAGATCATCATTTAGGTCGTTTAATATCTTCTTAATTCTATCTCCGGTTTCTTTAATATTATCCAATGAAATAAATTGTTTTTCACGATTGTCTCTTCTCACCGTTACCATTTGGTTTTTCTTGAGATCTCTTGGACCCACTTCTATTCTTAAGGGGATTCCTTTTTGTTCCCAGTGGTAGAATTTAGCACCAGGTGACTGTTGACTTTCATCTAATTTTGCTCTAATACCTGCTTTGTCAAGAAAACCTTTTATATTTCGACAAGTTTCTATGATTTTTACTTCATCCGCTTTTTTAAATAAGATTGGTATGACAACGACTTGGATCGGTGCAATATTAGGAGGTAGAATAAGACCTTGGTCATCCCCATGCTGCACAATTACAGAAGCTATAACCCGTTCGCTAATCCCATAGCATGTCTGATAACCATATGTCATATCTCCCTCTAAATTCTCGTATTTTATGTCAAATGTTTTTGCAAATGTTGTCCCGAGATTATGTACAGTCCCAATTTGAAGAGCACGATTTCTACCGGGAAATAATACATCAAATGCAATCGTGTAGTCCGCACCTGGAAATGTATCCCATTTTGGACGCGTGTTTATTATATAAGATAACCCTAAGTCATTGAAAAATCTCTTATATATATCTAGAGCTTCAATAATTTGATCCTCCGCACCTTCAGCAGTTGCATGCACCGTATGAGCTTCTTTAAATGTCGTAATTTCACGAACGCGTAACATTGGACGTGTATTTTTACCTTCCCAACGAAAACAATTAACTATTTGGTAGGTCTTCAGAGGTAAATCTTGATGGGAGCGAATCCACAAAGAAAACATAGGATACATAACAGTCTCACTTGTAGGGCGTAATGCCAACTTCACATCTAAGGGGGTTGTTCCGCCGTGTGTGATCCAGTATACTTCTTCCTCAAATCCTTTTACATGTTTTGCCTCTTTCATAAACTGGGGTTCTGGAATTAATAAAGGAAACAAATATTCTTCATGAGGGATCTCTGTATCTTCAAGAAGATCTCTAATGATTTTCATTATATTTCGTCTCAATTTGAAACCGTAACCCTTCCAAACACCACAACCTTTAAGATTATACCTATAATCCAAGATATCAGTTCTCAGTAGGACTTTATTTAACCAATCGATTAGATGCTCATCTCGATCGGGTAATTTCATTTCTTCGGGTCTATTATCTTTCTTAGTCATAAAAAACACTTATGCTATATTTTGTTTTCCTTAAATTTAGAGATTTTTCTTTCTTTCGCAATATTTTGAAATCCACCGAAAATTCGGAAATGTATTTGTTCTTCGAAATATTGTGAGATATATCATCTATAATAAAAAGCATTTATATATTGCATATTAATTAATCACCTTAACTCAAGTATTTCTAAAATTTGAGAATATTGAACCTTATTTGTTCAATTCATAGTACGTCTCATAAAAACCAAGGATATATTGAGTGAAAAAAATAAAATCGTGATCAGTTTGAGCCAGAAGTCCAGAAAAGTAGTGAGAAATGTAACAATTGCTTTCCTTGTGGCGGTTTCAATGGCGACTTTTCCAAATAGTGGTAGATGTCAGAAAGATTTCTCTGATGATGAAGTTCTCTCCCAGAAAACACGCTGTGATATCTATACACTCATAGAGGAAAATGAAGGAATACACTTCCGCCAGATATGCCGTAAATTGAATAAAAAAATGGGGGTAGTTCAATATCATATCTCCGTTTTAGAGAAGAATAAGTATATACACTATATTAAAGATGGGCGTTATAAATGCTTCTTCGCTACAAAACCAAATGGCACATTTAAATCTCATCAAACCTTACCTTATGAAGAGCGACAAACGCGGGAACACATCATTGCAGCTATGAAGAGAAACACACCTAATAAGATCATTCGTTATTTAAACGAGAATGATGAGGCTTCTCACCAAGAATTGGCAGAGATCTGTAAAGTTTCACCACAAGCAATCACTTTCCATTGTCAGAGATTGACAGAACTGGATCTTATCGGCTCTAAAAAGGTCGGACGGAGAAAATTTTATCTCTTGCCAGAAGAAATTCAAAAATTAATGGCATATATCTGAGTTAAGAATGAAGACAACTTGAATTCAAATCTAAGATAATCTTTTTTTTTAGGTAAGACAAAATATAATCATGGATTCTAAAACGAAAAATGAACGCCCAGAAGAAATACCTTGGTTGAAAATAATTCGAATCGCAGTATTTTTAGTAGGATTTGGGTTTATTTTACCATTTTTCTTTAATATTATAGCAATTATTATTGGCTTAGTCTATTTCTTTGCATTTAAAGGTGCATGGCGTCGGCATGGTTTTATTCTGGTTTCTGTTACCGCTTTGGCAACATTCCCACCACAGATGGGATTTGTGGAAGTTACAGGTATTTATCCCCTAAAGATGGTTGCTTTGTTTGGTTATGCACTCGGTGCTGGTTATTTGTTTTCATTGCTAATCATTCGATTATTGTCTAAAAATCCAAAATTTTTAAGTTTTAGACAGAATTTTGAGTCAACGATTGACGAGAAACTCAATCTAAAGAACCCATTGAAAGGTATCGCACTTATTGCAATTATTACCTTGCCAAGTTGGATGTATTTCGCAGTCTCAATTGATTTTGGTGTTATGTTTAATAATGATCCTAAAATGTTATGGATTCATACGCCTTCAACTGCAGACCCAGGTTCACAATTCGATGTGACCGTCGAAGCTTGGGATTCATATGAAAGAGTCAGTGCAGTGTACGATGGCACGGTTAGTTTTTCATTAAAATCTTATGACCTAAATACACTTGTGGAATTAGGTTCAGCAACGGCAGATTTGCCAGTTGATTATACATTCACTGCTCACTATAAGGGATCTGAAGCTGCGTACAGAATAAATGATGGACGAGATAATGGCATGCATACTTTTGATGTTACGATTGATACTCCAGGAATACATTATCTAGTAGTGGACGACACAAAAACTGGTCACACATATTATAGCAACCCCATTGTGGTGCAAAATGGAGATTTAGATATTTATTGGGGTGATTTACATAGTCATTCATTATATTCTGATGGCGCGGGAAAAGCAGAACATAACTACGGATATGCCCGAGATGTTGCCTTGATAGATTTCTTCTCTTTAACGGATCACGGCAAGCTAGTCGATTTTAAACCGTGGATTTTAGATACATACGTTAATATTGCAGAAGAATATAACGTCGATGACGAATTTGTGACGTTTTTGGGCATGGAATATACCAATCACAAAACAGGACATTTTAGTTGCATCTTTAGTGGAGATCAATTGTGTAGAAAACCTATAGTAAGTGCTTGGCGGCAAAAGACTCCCTTTGAACTATGGGATTTGTTAGATGATTTTACTGCAACAACGGGAGATGATGTAATTGCTTTACCCCATCATTGCGTAAAGGAACGATACATGCAAGATTGGACTTATTACAACCCTAAATATGTAAAAATAGCGGAAGTCACATCAACACATGGAGACAATCTATATGATCCCTCGCACCCATTAAGTTATAGAGGAGCGACAATTCCTTCAACTATTGCACCAAATGGTTCCTCTTTAACTGATGCCATATCTATGGGGTGCAATTTTACACTATATGCAAGTAGCGATGGTCATGATGGACATCCAGGACACACATTGTCTCATACACCAGCACGAATCTCTCACCAGTATCCGCGCTCCCAATGGTGGACACGTATAGATAAGCCCTATCCGGGAGGTATTACTGCAGTATATTCGTCCAGCTTAACCCGAAGTGAAATATTTACACAATTACAGAACGGAGCTTGTTTCGCAAGTTCCGATTTTGGTAGATGTATTCTCAATTTTACTATTAATGGTATTGGTATGTGGGATAATAAAGAAATAAATGTGGCAACGTCAACAAGCGACAGAAATATTGAAGTTATTGTAGCTCAAGATGGTGCACCTGCCAGTAAACTTAACACACCAGCAACTGTAACTGATAGTTGGACAGTAGATTGGACGGGTAAAGTTGAAATCCTAAAAAACGGAGAACTACTACAGAGTTTCGATATTACAAATCCCGTTGAGCGTATTACACATACAGACAATGAACCCATTACTGGGGCAACGTATGGATCAGAAAAAGGTGTGGAAATCGATGGAGAATACTATATCAATGCATTGAGTGATAATCCCGTTGAAGATCCAAATTCGTTGACTACAAATGGACGAGATTTCTACATTATTCGACTTGTGCAAAACAGCGGTAGACATTCCTACGTAGGACCAATATATGTGAGCACCTAAAGTTTCAATTCATTTTATCCACAAAAAAAATCTAATTTTTTATTTTTTCACGTTTTTTAGATCTTCTTCCAGTTTTCCGTTGAATATATAATCTAATAAATCAGATAAGCTTTTGCTACGACCGATGGTCGACTTAGTTTTACGTGAGTTATTAAGCCCTTTTAACATCCAGATAGCGTTTCTACGTAATTCTTTCAGCTTATAACGCTCATTATTCCAGTATTGCCCTAAATCTTCTATGATACTCAATAATTCTCTAATATAATCTTGAATATTGTCTAACGTATTAATATGGGTAACTTTATTCCGCCATTCACCATAATAGTGGCTACATTCAGTCAGAGATTGGGTAAAATCTTTCTTATTTAAAGAATCTAATATATCAGAAAAGATTGAAGGATAACCTTGCGAGCCCCTCCCAATCATAATTGCATCAACATTCGTTTTTTTCTTCATCAAACGGTAACTTAGTGCGTCGATCACATCACCATTGCCTACAACTGGTATGTCTGACCACGACTTAATCTTTCTCATAAGATCAAGATTGACTTTTCCTGAATATTTCTGATTGCCTAATCGTCCATGAATTGTTAAAAAGGATGCACCTTCATCATTAATTAATTTGACAATATCTTTCAAACCGTCTGTACTATCCCACCCAAGGCGTATCTTTACTGAAACGGGTTTATTACTGGTTTTGATCGTTGTGTGTATTAAGTTTCTTAGATCTTGGAATCGATGCGATCTCATCAGAGAAACACCACCTCCAGAACTGCACGTTCGGCGAGCAGGACAACCACAGTTGATGTCAAGAAAGTCAAAATTATAACTGTTTAAAATTTCTACCGCTTTTAGTGTTATTTCAGGAGAACGCCCACTTCCGCAAATTTGAACTCCGCTGGGTCTGTATTTCTCAACAAATTCTGCAATAGGACGAATTGTCTTCGGTGCTTGTGCAATCTGGTTGATAAAAACCATTGGCATAGTATAAAGTCCTACACCACCGTAGTGTTTGCATAATAACACATAAGTGGGTGTAGTCACGTCCATCATAGGTGCTAACATTAGATCCGTTGAAATTTCAATAGATCCCAACTTAGTGATTTTCATCTATATCTCCTTGAGTTTAAACGCCTAATAAAATAATTATTTTATATTCCTAGTCATTGAAAATATGTGAGTTCATTTTATTCTCCAAGTATTAAACAAAAATTTAAAATTTTATCCAAAAAACTATCAAATATGTTAAACAACTTTAATATTCTGCCAAAACCAAAGCATATCGAGGTAAAGG
>WJKO01000261.1 GCA_014729055.1 Promethearchaeota archaeon
AGGGAGAATATGAATGGATTACATATAAAGAAGCTTCCGATCGAGTAGACAATCTACGTTCTGGATTGGCAAAAATTGGGATCAAAAAGGACGACCCTGTGGGGTTAATTATTAATAATAGTATTGATTGGGCTATCATCGCTTTTGCTGCATATGGACTTGGCGCTCGCTTAATTCCAATGTATCAAAAAGAACTGGAGAAGGTATGGAGATACATTGTAGAAGACAGTTCTGTTAAAGTTCTTTTTGTTGTAGATGATGAGGTGTATAACAAGACTAAGCATTATAAAGACGAAATCGAAACTTTAGATGACATTTATATTATTAAAGGAGCAGGAGAAAAAACGATGAGTGCTTTAGAAAGACAAGGAGAACAAAATCCGGTCCCTTCGATTAAACCTCATTGGAGTGATATTGCGGGGTTGATATACACTTCCGGAACTACCGGAGATCCAAAAGGAGTCTTATTAAGTCATGGTAATTTCACGAGTAACGTTAGAGCGGCTCATATAGGGTATCCAGATGTGACTGAGAAAGACAGAAGCTTTTCCATACTACCATGGGCTCATAGTTTTGGACAAACAGCAGAGCTTTATCATGGAACTTATGTAGGAATATCTATAGCATTAATGAAATCAGTAGATACATTAACTACTGAAATTGCTATAGCAAAGCCCACGCTTCTCATAGCTGTCCCTCGAATCTTTAATAAAGTATATGCAGGCATCCACAATAAATTGGAGGAAGAAGGAAAAGGAGATTTACTTGAATTAGCAAAGGAAACCGCAGCAAAAAAGAGAAACGGCGAAAAAGCCGGGATAAAGGGGAAACTTATATCATCCATTGTATTCAAAAAAATTAGAAAGCTTTTTGGAGGAAAACTGCGATATGCCATAACTGGAAGCGCGGTAATGAATCCAGAAATAGGACAATTTTTTATTGACGTGGGCATCCCAACCTTTGATTGCTACGGACTGACAGAAACCACTCCAGCATTGACTATGAATACCCCCTCCGAGAACAAGCTGGGAAGTGTTGGAAAACCTATAAAAGATGTAACCGTGGTTATTGATAAATCGAGAGTAGGTGAAGATAGTGAAGATGGAGAGATCATCTGTTTTGGTCCTAATGTTATGCAAGGATACCATAATAAACCTGGAAAGACGGCGGAAGTATTTGTAGAAGATGAAAAACTCGGAAGAGGAATCCGTACAGGAGACAGAGGGCGTTTGGATGAGGATGGATTTCTGTATATTACCGGTAGATTCAAAGAAGAATATAAGTTAGAGAATGGAAAATATGTTCATCCCGCATCAATCGAAGAAGAGCTTAAACTTGTACCCTATATTGCTAATGCGATGGTCTATGGTGATGGAAAACCATATAATGTTGGGTTAATTTATCCGGATTTTGATTTTCTCCAAAAATATGCCAAGGAACAAAACATTTCATTTAATGACCAAAGAGCATTAATAAAAGATGGGAAAGTACAGAAATTTTTAGCAGAAGAAGCAGTAAAACAACTAAAAGGCAATTTCGGCGGATATGAAATACCTAAGAAATGGATGTTTATAGACGAAGATTTCAGTTTAGAAAACGGTATGCTTACTCAAACAATGAAACTTAAGCGCCGAAATGTTCTAAAAGCGTATGGGGATAATTTAAACGCATTATATAACTCTTAAATCTTAACTTCCATATTTTTTTTATCTTAATTCCTTGTTTTGAAGAATTTAGAAAACTTTTTGCATCTATTTCTCTATAGATTTATTTAGCTAAAATTATTATAGAAAAATAAAGAAGTATTTGTTTACAATGGCATTTTCCAATCTTTTTACTATCAATTCACTTACAGATGATATATACGCTATTCAAGAGGATATTTCTAGGGTAAATCGGATATATACCAATGATCCTTTAAATCTTTATCTCATTTTAGGGGATCATTCTGCCTTATTATTAGATACTGGATGTGGATTGGCGCCCTTAAAACCTATAGTTGATAATCTAATTGAGACAAGAGAATTGATAGTGATGAATAGCCACGCTCATTGGGATCATGTTTTAGGTAATAAAGAATTCGAAGAGGTCTATATCCATAAAAACGAGGTGAAAAGTATTACTCAAGCTTATGATCTCTCCTCTCATCCCGAGATTTTTAGAAAAGCGTATGGGAAGAGACATTATATAATTCCTCCTAGTAAAAAGATAAAAGCAATTCAAGATGGAGACATTTTCGAATTAGGGGGTTATACAATTGAAATATTACATGCACCAGGACATTCTCCGGGATCAATATGTTTACTCACCAATAAAAAGGAATTATTCACTACGGATGTTGCATATTATGGTGATCAGTTTTTGCCAAGTAGAAAAAGGCATCCACAAGTATTAGCTACACTTTCTCACTTGATTGATGTAGTAAAAAAGCGAAATGTAACAAGATTATTTCCATCACATCAACAAACACCTTGTGATGTGACTCTTCTTACTGACCTATATAGGGGCATTGCTAGAATTCCCCAATTATGGGATAAAAAGCAATTTAATAAGGACTTTTATTCTTGGATAATTAAAGATCCACATGATAAGAGATTCAAGTATATTATCTCTGCTTTATAAGGCAGAGTTTGATATACTGAGAAATAATACACTTTTACGCCCTTCAAAAAAGACCTAATAAAAAGTGGGATTTATATATCTATTTTTATAATTACTAAATATTTACTATAAAAGCAAAAGAAAGCATCTACCTTTAGGGAGGTGATGATTTTTGCTAAAATCTCTCACTCCTCACCCCCTTATCCTTTATAAAGGAAGGTGGTCCTTTCTTTAAATGATGAATGAGAACCACATTCATCCCTACCGTAGGGACTACGGGAAGTTACGCTTGTGGAGATCGTGTAAGACACTCTTCGAGTGCGCTGGTCGGGGAAGCAAGAATCCAGTTCCTTTAGGTGCTGGGAGTTCAACATAAAAAACAAATATCTAAAGTGATATCAAGTGGATATAAACAAAAAGGCAATCGTGGCTCTTTCATTGCTCTTAGTGGTTGCATACGGGCTTTCCATGGCAACCGCAGGAGTGAGCTCTCCAGGTTGTACAGAGTCAGGACCTTAAACTATTTATAGGTTTTTAATATAATTTTTTTTTTTTTTTCTTGAAATTGAGCTAGAAGGTATGAGAAACGGATTTTTTTCGTTTTAAATTATTCAAATAGTGTTTTTTGATAGTCTCACTAGCTTTATTGCTTGCTCGGGGCATCTATGATAGCAAACAGTACACCCACCACAAGAAATAGACGTACTAATGGTAATAGCTTTACCTTCTTTATTGAATTCTCGTAATTCGAGAGGACAATATTTAATGCAAGTACCACATGATTTACATTTTGGTAAGATTGTAGCTGCTCTATAAATTATTTTAGATAATTCTTGTAGTTTTTTTTGTAAACTATTAGATGCTTTATGCATAGAAATTGAACCTTTTATTATTGTTATTATATCTGATGCGTTTAGTTTAGTACAATTTTAATCTATAAATGAAAATAAAAAATGATTTGAAAAGCTATGAAATATGAGAACAAATGTCTTTAAATATTTTTTCAGCTTTTTTGGTAAAGCTAGAAATAATGTCATCTACATCTCGTATGTTTTCAATGAGTCCTGCAGATTGGCCCACAGGGATTGCTCCATTCTCAACATCGCCTTCCGTATATACTATCTCATAATGATGGAGATCTTCTAAATACTCCTCCATCGAAAAGGATTGTTCTTGTGCTATTTTTTCTTGTTTAGAAATCACCTTTCCATGTTCTAAAGCGTACTTATTTTTTAATAATCTTATCGGTCCAAACCCGCCAGTTGTTAAGATGGTATCCCTTGCTGTTGCGGGAGGTATCAGATCTTTATAATTTTGATGAAATTCGCTATCAGTTGATGCTATGAAGCGAGTTCCCATCGCAACTGCATCAGCACCCATCGCTAAGCTTGCTGCAACCCCTTCGGGACTCGCATATCCTCCGCATGATACCAATAATTTGTCGGGATATTTTTGTGCAACTTGTTGTGTTAATACCAGAGTAGAAATATTTTCATAACTCTGATGTCCGCCACCCTCGATTCCCGTGGCTACAATACCATCACAACCCGATTCAACAATCTTGTTCACTAACCATAAAGCAGGTCCCACATGAAAATGAAACATATCGGGAGCTTTCTTCTTCCACATAGCTGCAGCTTTTCGAGGTCCGCCAGCACTTGTTAACCCATATATTAACTGTTCTTTCAATCTTGGATCCTTATCGCGCCATTCAGGTATTTTACGCAATAAAATCTTATGATCTGTTTGGACCCGTGCCGTCCGTATATTGAATCCAAAAGGTTTATCAGTATGCTCTACCACATAATCCAATTGTGCTTTAAAATCTTTTATTGAATTTTTTCCCATTAAAGTCGCATGGCTAATAACTCCAAGTCCTCCCGCTTCAGAGGCAGCTACAGCTAATTTAGTGGTATAAAAAGGACCCATCGGTGCACTCATAATTGGATATTTAATCCCAAATTGTTTAGTAATTCTAGTCTCAATCATAAAATCCTCACTATTTTATTTATCACTTTTCATATTAGGAATAATTTTATTTATAATTATAATAACAATTTTAGTATTAAAAAAGGTTCATTTAGATTTGAAAAAAGCAATATTAATAATTTAATTAGCAAATAAAAAGGATTGGGTTTTTTTTCTTAATCCCCTTATTAATGCTTGAAATTAGCGATTCCAGATTATATCATTTATTAAAAGCTTATTTTGAAGATTATCAAGCGTGCTATCTTTACCAATATGAATGCATTCAATCCCCATTATGGTGGCAAAATCTTTCATGTGTTCAGCAGTAAGATCGTACGAGATGACACTATGATGCGCACCACCTGAGTAAATCCACGCTTCATTTCCGGTAATCATATCCGGCTGAAGTTTCCACATAACCCGAGCAGTAGGTAACTTCGGCATATCTTCCATTGGGCTGATAGCAGCAATATCATGGACAATAAGACGAAATCGCCCTCCCATATCAATAATTGTTGCCAGTATAGCTGGTCCCTCTCTCCCCTCAAAAACCAATCTAGCAGGATTTCTTTTATCTCCAATGCTGAGTTGATGGACTTCTATTTTTGGTTTATTTTGAGCAATAGCAGGAGATATCTCCAACATATGTGCTCCTAGCACTGCTTCATTTCCCTCTTCCAAATGATAGGTATAATCTTCGATAAATGAAAGATGACCACCTAAATCTTTTGACATTTCCCCCATAATTGCTTGAAGAGCCGCCGTCTTCCAATCTCCTTCAGCACCAAACCCAATTCCTTGAGACATTAAGTTTTGGACTGCTAAACCGGGTAATTGTTCTAATCCTCCAAGATCTTGAAAACAATCCGTATAAGCTAAAAATTTTAATTCTTTTTGCATCTCCAATATTGCTAATTCGAGTTTTGCTTGATATTTGATGGATTCCCAATCCTCTTTATTAATATGATATTTGGATTGGTATTCCTCCAGCTTTTCTTCAATTTGCCCGCGTTCAATCTGATTAAATTTTTGCAATAAATCCTCAAGCGCATATGTATTAACACTCCAGCCTAAATCCTTTTCTGCTTGGACCTTATCTCCTTCGGTTACTGCAACATAACGCATGTTATCTCCGAATCGAGCTACTTTTAGATCTCGAGAGAATTGAGCCCCTATAGCTGCTCGCATCCATATTGCTATTCGTGCTCTCATCGACTTATCTTTCCAATATCCACAGATAACCTTCCTTTTCAGTCTTAATCTAGCGGTTATGAATCCATGTTCCCTATCACCATGCGCGGATTGATTTGTATTCATAAAATTCATATCGATGGTTTGGAATGGAATATTGCGGTTGAATTGAGTATTAAGATGTAAATATGGTTTGTTAAGGATACTCAGCCCACGGATCCACATTTTACTAGGTGAAAAAGTATGCATCCAAGTGATTAGTCCCGTACATGTTTTTGACTTGTTTACATCCTTACATAATGATGTGATTTTGTTCGTTGTTGTTCCTACTCCTTTAAACACAATTTGAAAAGGGATTGTTTGATCAGCATTAAAACTTTCGGTCATAATTCTTCCATGTTCCTCAACTTGGTTTAAAATATCGGATCCATATAGAGGTTGACTCCCGATATAAAACCAAAACTTATACTTAGCTTCCATTATATTCACCATAATTCGGCACGGAAGCCCCGTCCTTTAGGGCGGGGAGGAAGTGCCGTTACTAATCACTAGCCGCAAACTTTTAAATACTTACAATACCATTAATAGTATAAGGTTGATTCCTAATGAAGTTTTGTAAAACGGCACAAATACAGCTCATCGGAGAGAAAGACAAGATCAAGGAAACGGTAAACCGATATGTCGGTGCAATGAA
>WJKO01000262.1 GCA_014729055.1 Promethearchaeota archaeon
CCATAGGATTGCCCAATATCGGCGTTCCAAAACTATCTTCTATTGGATATGTATTATTAGAAATTGCAATATCATCGTACTCAGACCCTATATAATCCCAAGTAAACGATGAGACATAGGTAAAGTCTTTTTTATTAATATCGATTGATGGATTAATGAATTGATTACCTCCACCTCCATCATCTGTAATTTGAGTTAGTGAAATCCAATATGCTGTGACTTGGGGTGATAATATAGAAAATAAAGCCACAAAAATCATTGCTAATGTTATTTTTACGTTCCTTTTACCGTTCTTTATCCTCATGATCAACCAAAACTCGATTTTCTCTACGCTATATTTAGATTCTTTTTTTATTTGGAAATGATTTACATTAAAACTATTTATCCTTGCAATTATTTTTTCTTTTGAAGAATTTAAATTTTAATTTAAATTCCAAATTACTATAATTATAATAGCTCTAAAAGATATTTAAAATAAATTCTATTTTCGTCGGTCTATCCTTTTTCTGCCCCAGAGATGCACCATTCAAAATCTACAAAATAATCATTATTTGAATTTCCGTAATACATTCTAATATATTTCCGTTCGGTTTTTCCGCCCATTTTCTTTAGAATTTCTATAAAATTCTTATGTTCGTCATAAACTGCGAGAATACAAGACGAAAAATCCGATATTTTAATGACTGAATTCAATAAGAGTAATGCAATATTTTGATTATTAGCAATCAACGGACCAATCTGAAATGCTTGACGTCCAGTTCGTCCGATAATATAGCCTACTATATTGCTTTTATTCTTAGCTACAAAAATATGTTTTAGATTATCTTGAATCAATTTTTCCAAGATATTACGTCGAGCGAGTTTAGTTTTTCTCACATCATAATCATAAATTTCATCTAAGAGACCATTGATAATATCTTCCGATGTAATTCGGGTAATTTTAATGGGTCCTTGAATATTGGGATCAAGTTTAGGTAATACAAAATCGTTTTTTGTTACACTAATGAGAGAAAGTCGCCTTTCAACGTTAAATCCATTCTGAATATAGAGTTTATGTCCTAATGGTGTTGCATCTAGTTTAATAATGCCTATATTTTTATTTTTAAGGTAGCTAATTGCGTGTTTTAACAATCTGACACCAATTCCCTGTTTTCGATATTCATTATCAACATAAAGCATTCCAATCCAAGCCATTTTCATCTGCTTTTTTTCATCAATTCCTATATTGCAGTTATCATATTCAATAGCCGAAACAGAACCGACAGTGATATGAGTTACCTTATCTTTTTTTAGAACTGCTTTAAAGCATCCATCTGGCGCTAAACTGATAAATCTCTGCCAATCTTCAGCAGTCTGATTCCATTGAGTATTCATTCGCAAGAGTCTTGGAATATCGACTTCACGCAATGGCTTAATTATAATCTCAATTCTTGTGATACTCATGTTTTATTCTATCAAACATATTTAATGAATTGATTTCTAAATACCATATGGATAATTTTTTCATCGAAAAGATAGCTGAAGTTGATTTATATATTTGTTCTGTTCCTTTAAGGCGTCCTTTCGAGATCTCAGGAGGCCTTGCTCAGCGGGACTTTCAACCCATCGTCGTCGTCATTACAAATGAATCTGGTTTCACAGGTATCAGCACCTTAGATAATTTCACAACTTCCGTTTACGATAATAACGGCATCTATGTTTCTTGGGTTAATCTCGTTGAAGATTATTTGCCATATATAATTAAAAAATTCAATAAGATTGAAGATAGAACGATTTTTGATTTCTACAATATTCTCCATAAGATACGGGATTATAATCCCTTTGTTGTATCCGCGCTTGAAATGGCACTTTGGGATCTTTTAGGGAAGCAAGAAAATATTGCGTGTCACTCTATCTTTTATGATATATTTCTTGGATTTCTAAGGGAATTTTACGATATGAGCCAATCAAAATTTGAGTTTAAAGATTATAGCAAAATTTTAGATAGAGCGAGAAGACGGCGCTTAGAGATGGGATTAAAAAGTAAGATCTCCATAGGATTACAGAAGGAAGATATAAAAGAAAGTAGAATTCAAAAATACCGAAAAATCATAGATGAAGCTTTAAATCAAGGTATAGACGCCATAAAATTGAAAATAACACCTGGAAAACGCTATAATACGAATTTAATTCATTTAATTAGGGATGAATATTCTGATCTTACAATAGATACCGATGCAAACTCTTCTTTTTTACCCCAACGTGACTGTTTTGGCCGCGTGAATCTGAATAAGATTATAAACATTTATAATTCGATGGATAAGTTTAATATTCGAATGCATGAACAGCCTTCCATCTTCAAGCGCGATCACATGCAAATCTTCTTTGAGTTAGCGAAATCAATTAACATTCCACTCTGTTTAGATGAGTCAATTCATAGCTTTTATGAAGTACAACATTTAATATCTGAATTCAAAGGCTTAGAAGCCACGGAACAACAAGTAGATAAGATATATGTAAATATTAAAATTCATAGAACCGGGGGATTAATAGACAGCATAATATCTCTTGCTAATATTTTATGGGCTAATAAAGCTGATCTATCTGTGAATATTGTTCCTTGGGCGGGTTATATGCCTGACCAAGAATTATCTTCGAATGCCGCGTTACATCTATTTTCTCTACCTATACAAACAAGCCATACTGATATCACCAATCATCGATATTGGTTTACTGATTCTCTGTTTGATCAAACGATCTCGGTAGAGAAAGGAAAAGTTAAACTGATAAATGGTCCGGGATTTGGCTTATATCTTAATCATGATAAAGTAAATAAACGAAAATTAAGAGAAAAATCATTTAAATTTATTAGGTAATTTCTTAAGTCATCGATAGTCGTCAATAGTCCTCTTCCATTAAATATTATACTCTAAATGTGTATTTTGTTATGTTTAGATAACTTTCAGAGAAGATCATGAGGAATTTAACCAAGATATCGAATTGTCCAATCTCATCATTCTCATATAACCATAATATTTTATCAATTTCGGGTATTGCAATTAAGAGATAGTCTGAACACGCGTCACTTTTTATGTAGGTTTTAATCAATTTTATGAGTTTTATTGTCAATTCTTCTGTATCCTCACTTGGTTCTTGGGGCTCTTTTCTCTCATTATTGATAATCGTCATTAAGTAAGTTAAGAATATAATTGGAAAGTTCTGATTTTTACTATAATTATTTCTTAATAAGGATGCATTTTTGTTAACAAACTGACTGAATTCGTTACCTTCTATAACATTTTCCAAGATTTCTGTGAATCTATCTATCGAGGTTGCCAGAAAACCTAAAACTTCAGAGTTCTTGATCACATTTAGATCAAGTATGCTAAATTGAAGTCGTTCGAATTTTAGAAGCGTTAATGGATATTTATGAATCATATTTTCCCTTAAATCTATTTTCTCTAAAGATACTAACTTATGAAGGTCTTGTGGAAGACTATTTAGTTTATTATATGAAAGATCTAAATCTCTAAGGGTTGTTAATGATAGAAAAGATTTTGGTATTTTTTCGATTAGATTCTTGTGAAAATTTAAGACTTCTAATGAATTTAATCGCCCTACTTCTGGATCTATGTAATCAAATCTATTATGAGATAAATCGAGAACACGTAAGTCTGTAAGCTGGTCAAATTTATTTGCAACAAACCCGAGTTTGTTATGTGATGCATCTAATTTCTGCAGGTGTGTGAAATTGATGATTTCATCAGGTAGTAAATATAAATTCATATTCCTCATTGTAATGCTGGTAACATGCCCTTCTGCCATGGAAAAATAGAACATTTCTTTCCTTGTTTTTTTAAGCATCTCAGAAGGGTGCTGTATTTGTTCTCTAATGAGCTCTGCTTGGGTATGTTTGTGATTTTCAATTTTAGCCAACGCTGCCGCTTCTTGTTCTGGAAGCCCTAATCCAAGGAAAACATCTTTTAAGTCACCACCTTTTGCTGCAATGATGTTTCTTAAAGCTTTCAGATATAATTTAACATTCGAGGTCTGGATTGCATCCAATGCTTTATTATATTCTTCTAATTCCCGAGCGTTTGGATTTTTAAATGCATTTAGTTTGACAATATCATTTTTTTCTTGTTTTGGGTCAAAAAACTTTGCAAATTCTTCAAATACGACAGCTCGAGGATTTAAAGCAATGCAAGCCCTAACATTTTTATTACCTGAATAGAATGCCAAGCGAAATTCTGACATTTCCACAGCTTTCGGATAACTAAGGAATTTCATAAACTTATGATTCCTGGAGAATAGCTTTAACGGGGGATCCAGCTCAAAAATGGCATCTATTATTGATGTATCGTTTTTTTGATAATAATCTAAAGCTAAATTCAAGACGGGAATTAAGTTTGCAATTAAATAAGATTCTGATTTTTGTCCTTCATAATAAGATTTTTTCTCGATTTCGTTCAAGTACATATAAATAAAGTCTGTATCCACTCTGATCATAAATTTCATTAATGGAACAGCTATCGGTGTTAACAAATGACCTGCTTCTTCAATTTCCTCCTGTAATTTAAAGGCATCAACCCCTGCCTCTGCAATACCAGCAACCCACGATTTGAATGCTTTGAATTTCTCCGAAGGTTCTAAGTGAATCTCTCTAAGATGCTCAGTTGAGCGTATGTATAGAATTTTTTCCTCTAAGTCTTTATCCAATGGTTGATCTTCATCGACGTCGCAAGCTTTTATACTTGTAACAGCAGTATGGATACATGAAATTGCATCTGTGAATTCAATCGTACCTGTGCGTGGATTTATTTTTTCCATAACAAGTTTCTGACGTCCGGTTTTTTGATTAACATATGCACACAGATATACGTCGTCACGAATAAATTTGTATTTCGCAATATAGCTTGTCAATTGTTTAAAGCCTCACATTTTATTCAAATAATATCTCGGTCTTGATTTTTGTGTTTTTTCTTATTTTCTTTCTTCTTCTTTATTGTTTTTTCTTCAGCTAAGTTTTCTAAGTCATAATCACAGATAGGACACTTATTCCAATCCGGCTGATAAGCTGCTCCGCAATTTGGGCACTCAGGTAAAGGTTCATAGAATACTGATGCCATATTCTCCCAAGCGATTCTTTGAGGATCTTTTTGATCGGCACGTTTTCTTTCCTTTTCCTCTTGGTCTTCTTGAAAAATTTCTTGTTGAAGCATATTATCATAGAGAGGCGTTTTACAACCGGGGCAGATATCCCATTCAGGATGACACATGTAATCGCATATCCGACATCTTATAAGATTAGGGTCATCCCAATCAGAGATCTCCTTAACCCCTTCCCTCGTTGTGGAAAATTCAAATGGTTCTTGTTTCTCATCGTCTTTCAACCTTTTAATCCAAACTCCACCTTTATCTAACATTTCGATATAATAAAGCACGGTCGTGTCGATCGGAATATTTGCTAATATAATACCAAATTTATTATCTTCAATCCTATCCATTATCGCTTCAGAAAACTCACGTGCACCCACTGAATGGAATAATTTCACTTGTTTACAATAGAAAGAGTCATCATTAATTTGAACAATAAATTTCACATTGATTTTTCCGCTACGCAAATTTGATGCCATCATTCTTGCCATAACCGTTGAATTTGGCTGTGAAATCCGTTCTTGTTCTATTCTGTATAAAATATTTTCAACTTTCTTCTCAAATTCTTCCTTTTTCTTCCTCTTTTTCATCATATTAATTCATTTTTCTTTCTTTACAAATTTTCTTCTTTGACAAATTTTATTGCATGGAGAACACATGCTTCACTACAATTTCCGCAACCTATACAAAGATCCTTATCAATATACTTTTTATTATCTTTTTGCGTGCTAATAAAAAACGCTTGAGTTGGGCAAACTATTGATGCGGGACACATTTCTCTGTCAGATATTAGATTGAATGTATTACATGCATTATGACAGAATTCTTGGCTAATTTCTGCCTTGTATTCATATTTATTTTTTGTGAAATGAAGATTATTAATTTGTGTTATATCTGGACTAAGTAAAAACATTTTCAGAGATTGAACTGAATTGATGTCTAAACCGTATTTTTTCTCCAATAAATTCGAAATCCAATTTAAATAAAGAGAAAATCCCCCTAAAACGCGATAAAGCGTATTTATTCCGCCATATCTCATCAATGAGGTAGCTATTTGAATTGAACCTGCGTTGCTAACTCCAATGGCATTAAACGCTTTAAACGCATTATCAATTCCTCCACTATAACTCAATTGAAGTATGTTTCGCGTCACAAGATCTTTAATTTTAGGATCCGTAAATATTGAGTTTAAAGCATGGATATTATTGTAGAATACAGCTTCTCCACCCACTGATGTTCTTTTATTTACTAAACTCCCCGGGGTAAAAAGCGTGGAGATCTCTCTGTTAAATGTAATGAGGTTAATTTTATGTAAATCATTCTTTTTTTGTAAAAAATGCAAAAGATCTATAAGA
>WJKO01000263.1 GCA_014729055.1 Promethearchaeota archaeon
GTTCATCGCTGTAGGAATATCTGGACTGAGATGAACATGGTTGCGGTTCATCTTACGTAATCCGCTTTTATCAATCCATTTTACCGCTTTCTCATGAGTTCCATGATATAAGACTGAGGGGGGAGTCTTTTCTTCCAATAGGAGATCAACTGGAAAAGAATGACCTTGATTCGCTCGAATATATTTTCCTTTTATGGAATATCTCCGTTTAGCATTGTATTCAACAACATATTCGATATCTTCCTTAGTCACTTGCTGCTTTGCTTTCTTATTAACAATTTTCAGTACAGGTTCCAATAAGATCCAACCGCCTTTTTCTACGCTTAAGCCCAACTTTGGGGCTGCGTGGCGTAAAATCCATGCTAGTTTTTTACTTATCCAAATTTCGCGTTTTTTATACACAAATTTCCTCTCTTATTTTACGTCTTATTTTGCCTTCAATTATTTCTTTTGATTCAATTTAATACAAGTTTAATACAAGTATATCTTAGAGAGTTAGAAGTTTGATCTATAAAATTTAAAAGAGATAAAATAAAATGCGGTTCCGAAGTAAATTAGCTATTTTTCTTACACTCTGTATAGTTTGGGGGTCTATAAAAGGATATATGGTTTACGAGAACCGCCAAATATATAATGACGAGGACTGGGAAGGGGGTACGGTATATTTAATTCCATCAACCCACGCCGATACTTATTGGAAAGGTGAATGGGCTGGACCAAATATCGGTATTTTGCTCGATAATATAATTAATGCACTTATGATGATTGATCGGAATTCTGATTTTCGTTATACCATAGATCAAGCTGGAATCGCTTATACATTCATTATGGAATATCCGGAATATAAAGATAAATTAGCACGAGCCATTGAAAAAGGGCAAATAGAAGTAGCAGGAGGAGGCGTTACTCAAGCAGATCTTAACCTACCTTCAGGAGAGGGTTTGTTGCGTAATTTTATAATAGGCAATAAATGGTTTGAACAGGAATTCGGTATTAACTTGGATGTTTGCTGGCAAGTAGATACATTTGGTGCGCCTAGCTCTCTTCCATCAATCTTGAGTTCAATGGATTTTAAATATATGTATTACAAACGTGATGGTAGAGGTAGACCAGAAGGGGCATATTGGTGGGATGGTGCTGACGGTAGCCAAATTCTCTGTTGGAAAACCCATTATGGTCGATATCCGATAACAGCTCCTGACTTAGTTGGTATGATCTATGATATGATAAACAAGCCCATGGCTGATATTCTAACAAGTGGCGATATTATGCTGCATATAGGCGGAGATAAATGTGCACCTTTAACGATGTTAATGGATTATATTGAAACATGGAATGTTTTTTATGCAAATAAATCTGGATATCGTGTAAAAGTAGCAACACCTAGCGAATTTTTTGAGAAGATTAGTAAAGAAGCAAGCGGTCTTACACATTATGGGTTCGGGCAGGATAACAATCCCGTTAACGAAGGACTACAAACATCCTATATCGAAACCAAGGTATTATCTCGTAAATGGGAGAATTATGCTTCCATAGCGGAAACATTTTCCACATTAGGAAGAAACTTACTAAACTTGAGTTCAATTCAAACACCCGATGAACTTCAAGAGGGATGGTGGTTGAACAGTTTTCTCTATCATCATGATACAGTGACGGGCACAGCACCTGATGACATTGTAGAATACTATCTTAATGATTATAGGTCACAAAGTCTAAGGGCAGATAGAGTATTAAGTCAAGCATTAACTTCATTCACGCGGGAAATTAATATTCAATCTAATACAAACGCATTAGTCGTGTTTAATTCAGAAAGCAGTTATCGTGAAGAAATCGTTGAAACAGAGATACCCATCGATCTGTCCACGTTTGCCGAGTATGAGAATCCCTTGTTTGATACTAATAAAATAGGAATAAATATCACTGATTTAAAATCCAAGCATCGTATGCCCGCCCAAATAACAAGTATCAACACCAACAGTGAGACGTTGCCGATTACTACGGCAGAGATCGCATTTCTATGTGGGATTGAGTCTGTTGGGTATCATTCTTATGGTTATAATTTCACGTATGATGAAATATCTCCAACCTTTGAATCAATAGGATATGAAAATTCATCTTCTGAAGTCATAATCTGGAATGGCATTTATAATATTACTTGGAATATGAATTCTGGCGGTAATATTAATAGTTTAAAATATAAAGGGACACAATCGTTGGAACCTGGGACTTCGATAGGATTTGCATATGCAGATACAAGCAATGATCCTTATAGAATACCAGTCAACACAATACAATCTAAAAGTTCTGAATATACAGCTTCCTACGAATTGGATGTTGGAAATGTATACACCACACTCAAGCTCAATATACCGATGGACTGGTACAATTTAAGTGTTGAATATAAAATCAGAATTAATAGTTCGTTAATTGAAATGAGGGTAACATACAAACATCTTGAAGAAAATGGATCGATTGCTAATTTATTGCTAATGAATTGGCCGTGGAGCGATATCTCGTCAGATTGGGTAAATGGAGCACCATATGGATGGACAAACAATAATAATGATGCAAGTTCAAATAAACCGTTTCCGGGTACACACTGGTCAATTATTGAGAATAATACACTCGGTTTAGGTATATACGATCGGGGGATTGTAGCAAGAGATTGGAATAAAAATGAACAAACCATGTCCCTCGTTCTATGCCATCAGAATGATCCATATAATGATGCTCCAGGTACAGATAATCCATTAGCTAAGCAAGAACGTCCTGATTTTCTCTATGATGAAATTGAACAATATACGTTAGAGTTTGGCTTTGAGTATTATAATCCCAGTTGGTCGGATTCCGAGATTCCACAAAAAGGTAGGAACTTCAATCGACCGTTGCAAATAATAGGGATTGATAATGAATTAAATCAGTATCTTGCGCACTTTATTTCAAAACCCGAGGATCCAAATCTATCAGATTGGGGATCCTTTATAGATATTAATTCTACAAATGTCGTTTTTACTGCATTTAAACCCGCAGAACTTTCTAATGATTTAATAATGCGAACTATGACATATCCTTATACTTCTACCACGTCCAATGTATCCATAACATTTCTAAAAAATTTACCAAAAACTTTAAATCTAAACGAACTGGAGTTAGTTACTTCTTTAGAACGTGAATTCGGCGCCTCTCCTTCGGATCCAAGTATAAATGAAATTCAATGGACACATAATTACGATGATTCAAATAATTATGTAAACTTTTCTTCACAAGTATTTCAAGAAGGTTTGTTACGATCGTTTCGTATTCCAATCATCGATGCCGATGTATTAGCCCCATTAATTTCTTGGAATTCCCCAAGATTCGGGATATCAAGATTACCCGTCAGTATAAAAGCCCAAGTAAGAGAGAATTCTTCATTTGAAATTAAAGGTAGATATACAGAAGACGATGGTATAACTTGGCAAGAATTACCCGATTTTGATATTAAAGAAATTGAGGAGGGAATCTTTACCATAACAGCATCAATAATACCAAAACAACGAGGAAAGTTGCGTGTACAACTGAAAATTGTGGATAAATCAGGGAATATGAGAAGTATAGGATATTTTAATACAACATATGCACATGAACGAACCAGCTATGGAGATGAGATGCAAGTTGCGTATCATACACCCCAAATACGTATTTTATTTCCTATTTATTATTTAATTCCAATTGTTGGAGCATTCCTTTTCTTAATATGGATATTGATTAGAGATAACAAGAATATTCAGAAATTGAGAAATACGAATCTATTAGAAGAGGAAAAAGAAGAACATGAAACGGAAGAGGAAAATAGAATTTCTAAAATAATAAGATCGAAATACAATAATTTTATTGTTCGAGTTCATGAATTTAAGCAATCTCAAGCGGAGAATCCAACGAGATTATATCTATTAATAGGATTTCTTATTATGTTCTTGTTTTCTTTCATACTACAGAGTACTTTTGTATATGATTATTCAGATGTAACGAGATTTGTGTTTACGGATGAATATGTATTAGATCATCTTCAATTTATTCGACGCAATTCGTGGTTTATGACCATCTATCTCATAGGATTATTAGGATTTCTGTTGGTACTGACGGTAACATTAAAATATAAACATAAGAAACAGATGCCCGTATATTCAGGCGCTATTTTTCTGAGCATTCCGTTTATAACGGCTACACTTCAGATGTTTTTGCATCTGTTATCAAGTAATGTCGCGGAGTTACCGGCATTATTTGCATTTTATGAAGTAATGAATTTATATATCAATCCACTTATGTTGATTTTCCACATAATAGTGGTATATGTTGCTATCAAGGTGCCAAGATTGTTTCCGGATACTATAGTGAATGGTTATAACCAAAAAGCAGAACAAAGCGAACAAAAGGAGAAAAATGCAATCTCAGAGTGGATAAAAACAATAATGCTATACATATGGAAAGGGTTTTCATATTTGCTCCTGCTTGCTGTATTATGTTATTTCTCCGTTATTGTCTTTATTGACTACTTTACTCACTATTGGGATGGTACAGCATTTGGCTTGTTGTCAAGCGGACAAGCCTATGTTATTTGGTGTTATTATGCCTTCGTTATCATATTTTTTGCAATGATCTCGGCAGCATCCGCAATTATTTTCGAGATATTACCCAAAAAGATGCGTGTTCCGTGGAGCTTGAAAAGCAGAGGTATACTA